>CANGOA010000034.1 GCA_947455255.1 Flavobacteriia bacterium
AATAAAGAGATAGATATTTTTTGTTAATAATGTAATTTTTGATTTCTAAAAATTTAATAACGAAATATTTAAGATATATTATTAAAATTAAATAATTAACAAACTTATGTTAATTATTTTAAATTAAGATAAATAATGAAATTACTTTATGTTAATCAATACTTTATATAAGATTAATAAACTAACTTAAAACAAAATACTAATCTCTTGGAAACACTAAGCGAAATCCAATACGATCTCCTTCAAATTCCAACTCGCCAGTTTCACGTGCCGCAGCTCTACAAGCCGTCGCTGAATTCGCCCAACTTCCTCCTCGATTCACTTTATACCCACCTTCTGTTGGACCTATCGGATTGATCGATGTTCCTTGCGGATATATACCATACCAATCACTACACCACTCAAAAACATTACCATACATATCATGTAAGCCATATGCATTCGGAGGATAACTCCCCACAGGTTGCGTACGTTTTAAACTTAACTCTTCACCACAACGCATTACCTCGCTTGAACCATCAAAATTTGCTTGTGATTTAGTCAAACAGTTCATTTTACCGAAGGCTCCTTTACCTCCAGCTCGAGCAGCATATTCCCATTCAGATTCTGTTGGAAGTCTTCCTCCCATCCATTGTGCAAAATTGTTAGCTTCTCGCCAAGTAATATTTATCACAGGTCGATTTCCTCTACCCCAACCATTATCATCTGGTTTTTCTAATCCTATAGAGTCACAATAAGCATCATATAAATCAAACGTAATCTCGTATTTACTCATACGAAAATCACTCACGGTAACACGATGAACCTGCTCATCCGTCTCACAATTACCATCCTTTGAATCACACCCCATCATAAAAGTACCTCCTTGAATATCGACTAATTGAATCTCTGGTTTATTCGCTTGTTTCAACAACATTTGCTTCCCTGTTTTAAAGTAATCAGGTGAATTTTTTATTGAATCTAATAACTTCAACGCTTTTGCAAGTTCAATTTGCATTGCATTTTGTTCTTTTGAATTCGTTTTTGTCTTTGATTTTGATTTAGTCTTCGATTTTGTTTTGGTTTTCTTCTCTTCAGTTGGCGCTGTGTCAGCCATTCTTGATTCATGTAATTCACGTTCCAACTCAGTAATCTTTCCGTTCAACAAGTGCATATCTTCCTGGTGTTGAATTGCACATTGCTTCAACTCTTTTTTCAAAAGTGCGATTTCATGCTCTTTAGAAGTTGCTTCCACTCGAAGACTATCATTGGATTTTGTCAAACGTTGAATTCGCTCCTTTTTACTCTGTGAAAACGCAGAAAAAGTAACAAAAAGCAAAATTAGTAACGCATATTTATTGGACATAGTGTCTTAATTTCAAAGGTTTTTACTGAACCAATAAAATTAAATGAAATGAATGCGTGTACGATTTGAACCTTGGATAGTTTTACACGTGAGGATGTTAAGACTATATATTAAACCGTTTTTGATTGTCCCCTACTCAACATTCACAGTATATACTGAATCTACCACTTGCTTCATAATTAGCTTAAGATTCAAATCGTATTGACAATATTCATCACTATCGACTTTGAAAGTAACTCTATTCCTAGAAATAACGGGTTGCCAAAAATAACCAAAGAAGTCTGTTCCCGCATCGATTCCTGTTTGTTTGACTGTGTGTTTTTTAGTCTCAAGATTATATTTTGAAGCACAAATTTTAAAATCTTTATCGAACGACCAATAATAAACATCCTTACCTTTTACACTAAAACTAGAGAAATAAGGATTAAAATTGGGTAATTTCAGTTCTTTTGTTGTTCGACCATCATATAAAAACAAGCCTTTAACATCCCCATAATAAACACCTTTCATGGGCACATCTACTTCTTTATAACGCCTAATTCGGTTGTAGACAAATGAATCCTTCCCAACTTCTTGCGCCCCGCAATAACTGAAAAACGTATCTATAGCAATGGAACGATCATATAAAACGAGATAGCCTCCCGTTGCAACCGTGAAATCTACACTTTGTTCTTTAGAGAATGTGTATCTAGATTTGGATATCGGTTTTTGAATTGGCTTTTGGGTTTCTTTCTGTTGATGGGAACAGGAGGAAAAAATAATCAGTACAAAAGAAAAACAAATACAATTAATAAAATTCATACTCATACTCAATGTCAACAATTAATTCTCCTTCACAATTATAGCGTTTTAATCGAGTTCTGTAATTTTCTTTAGAATACTGAATTTCTATCCTTTCACAAGAATATTTCCCTCCTAAATTATTCCCATTTTCATCATAATTAATGTGCATTTCAGTGATTAAAGGCATCTCATTAAAATAATTAACAGCTTTAACATATGTCGGCTGATGATTTTGATTCAAAGTTGCGATAACAGTATCACAACTTTTAGATGGAATGTCTGGATAGCAAATAGAATATTTCAACACTGAGTCTTGATAATCATAAAATCTACTTTCAACTAATTCATCCGTAATTGAAATAGTATATTCTACTAACTTATCTCCTTTATATTTCCAGGTTTTAACTTGTTTTCCAATAATTTGTTTAATTGGTCTGGACAAACTATCATAGACTATATTTGAGTATAATTTTAAAACACTGTCATTTTTAACCAAAACCTTCGTAGTATCAACGGTATAATAAATTGTATTACCAAGGTAATCTAACTGTTGTTCGCAGTAAATTGGATTTTCATTCCTTCTTTCTCCATTTTGCAAAGTATAATTGTAAGTCTTAATAAGCTTTACATTAGTACGTTTGATATTCGTATTTGGTTCGTAAGGCTTAGTAGGCTCGGGAGGATAATCCCAAATTTGTGAAAAAGAATAGATCGAAGATAATACCGTTAAAATGGTAGATAATATTTTCATAAATAATATTATTATTTTAAAAATCTACTGACACCAAATCAAATTGACATCCTTTTATCCCTGAGTTCAGAATAACATTTTTAACTTCCTCTGAAACACAAATTTCAAGCGTATAACTACCCTTAATTAAACCAACGTCAAAACCTCCATCTAAAACCGATTGTACAAAGTACACGTAACTAAATCCTTCGATTCTTTTTCTTCGTTTAATCAGAGGTAAATCATATACAAAATATCTAGCAGTATTGAACTGAATAATTAATTCTAACAATCGATTACTAATTACTAAGCCCTGTTTTTTATTAATAAAATCCCCATAAATACAATCCAAAGGAGCTCCTTTCCCTTTTATTTCAGCTTCACCAATATATGTTCCACTTTCAGGTACATTATTACCTTTAAATAGTTGTTGAAGTTGTGTTACTAAAGGCACAAATCCTTTTTCAATATACACAGAAAATGTTCCATCAGGATTTTTTACTATCTCAGTCTTGGGTTGATTTGGCCAATATTCAAAACCCCAATCCTCAATCGTAACTACTTGTTCATCTGACAAATTAGGTTTTATAATATAATAATTCATACAACCTTATCAAAAACCTGTTCTTTAAACCACACTAAATCTTCTGCTGTTTTAAAGATTTTTTTAGGGAAATATAGACTTTGTGATTTTGAAATGTACAGCAAGTAATAATCCTGAAGTTCTAATTTCTTTACAAATTGATCAAACTTGATAATACTCGACGAACCATTTACTAAATATGCATTAATTTGTTCTTCCGTAATTTCATAATACCTTTCACCAAAAATCTTTTTGTTTTCTTTTGCGATAGCAAAACGCCAATATTCAAAAACCATGATAAAAGGAAACGCATAAAGAAAAATCATACAGAAAATAAGTAGTGGATTTTTATCTGGTGCAAACGTTAAATAAATAGCAATCACCCAATACAATATAAACTTCCACCATTTTTTCTTTAAAAGGACGCTGATATTTACTTTCAAATATTCATTCTTTGTAATATCAAATTTATCGGTTTTAATCATGCTTTGAATTGTCTTTTTATTACGTTACCTCTATCTCTTCATCCCTATCTCCGCAGCAACTTCCATTAAATAAGCATACGCTGCATCATACTCATTTGGAATGACTCCTTCCAAAATTGCATCCTTGATTTTGGTCTTCAACGTTCCAATCTCGGCACACGGACCAATTTGAAAGATTTCCATAATCAATTCGCCCGAAATAGGTGGCTGGAAATTACGTACGCGATCTTTCTCTTCTACATCTTTTAACTTTTGTGCAACCAACTCAAAGTTCTTACGGAACTTAACAACCTTCATCTCATTCTTGGAGGTCACATCGGCATTACACAAAGTCATTAAATCTTCGATATCATCCCCTGCTTCAAACAATAAACGTCGTATTGCTGAGTCTGTCACAAACCCTTTTACAAGCGCGATGGGACGTAAATGTAAACGAACCAACTTCTGAACGTATTTCATTTTTGCATCCAAGGGTAACTTCAAACGCTTAAAAATTTTAGGCACCAGACGTGCTCCAAAATCCTCGTGCCCATGAAAAGTCCATCCGACAACAGGATCAAAACGCTTCGTATTTGGCTTGGCAATATCATGTAGAATTGCAGCCCAACGCAACCAAAGATTTTTAGTGTTCGGAGCAATGTTATCCAACACTTCTAAGGTATGGTAGAAATTGTCTTTATGCGACTTTCCGTTGACTGTATCCACACCTTTCAAGGCGACCATCTCAGGAAAAAACTGATGCAATAATTTCGTACTGTCCAACAATTTAAAGCCACGTGATGGTTCACGGGAAAGGATAATTTTATTCAATTCATCCGTAATTCGTTCTTGGGTAATGATTTTCAAACGCTCTGCATTCGCCAATATCGCCTCTAAACTAGCTATCTCAATCTTAAACTCCAATTGTGTCGCAAAACGAATGGCACGTAACATACGTAAAGGGTCATCCGAATAAGTAGTTACTGGAGCTAACGGTGTACGAATGATTCCGTCTTCTAAATCTTGCAAACCATTGAAAGGATCAATTAATTCTCCGAAATTAGCTGGATTCAAACTAATTGCTAATGCATTAATTGTAAAGTCGCGTCGCAACTGATCGTCTTGCAATGTCCCTGCTTTCACAGAAGGATTACGGGAATCTTCAGTATACGACTCCTTGCGCGCACCTACAAATTCTACATCTAAATCTTTGTAATTAAACTGCGCTGTTCCATAGGTTTTAAATATGGACACTTTTTTGACACGCAAGGTTTCAGCGCATAGTTTCGCATAATCTACACCATCGCCAACAACCACAATATCAATATCTTTGGAAGGTCGTTCTAACAATAAGTCGCGAACAAAACCACCAATCACATACGCTTCCACGTGATTCTCTTTGCAAATTTGTGCTGCAACCTTAAATACAGGGTGTTTTAATTTATCAGAAAGATTAAGAGTTTTCATAGGTAGCACAAATATACAAATGATTTATTCACGAATTCTTCCTTTCTTTGTATACCAAATGGAACAACCGATGAAATTAAGCTTGAAATCCGTGTTAGTTAGTGCTGCAATCCTAGTACTTACAGCCTGTAAAACCTACTCCGAAGAAGATAAAAAAACACTCGATAGCAAAATCGAGACCTACCTCAAAAAAGACAAAACAAACTACCTAAAGTCGGAATCAGGCTTGTATTATTTCATTGAAAAAGAAGGTGAAGGCGAATACATCAAATTTACTGACGAAATAAAAATCAACTACCAAGGAAAATTGTTGAATGGTCAAATATTTGACGGAGAACATAAAAAGAACCCGATTTCATTCAAGGTTGCTGACCTAATTGAGGGTTGGAAAGAAGGAATGCTCTATTTAAAAAAAGGTGGCAAAGCAAAATTGATTATCCCACCCTATTTAGGTTATGGGGATTACGACTTGGAAAAGATCCCTCCTCATTCGGTGTTAGTGTTTGACGTGGAAGTGGTAGATGTGAAGTAATATTTACATGAATTTAATAGAGCTATTTTCCTTTATTCGTATATTTGTTAAGAGACAATGGAAGAAATAGAATTAAATAAAGAAAATGTAATTAATCACTGGATTTCAACTTCAGAAGAAGATTATGAAACAATGAATCAATTATTCCAAAACAAGAATTATAGTTGGTCTTTATTTTTAGGTCATATTTCTACCGAGAAAATTTTGAAGGCTTACTATGTAAAATCACATGGTAAACACGCTCCTTTTACTCATAATCTTTATAGAATTGCTGAACTAAGTAATTTGGAAATTTCTGAAGAACATGCTGATTGGCTAGACAAAATTACGACTTTCAACATCAATGCAAGGTATGACGATTATAAACGTGAGTTTTATTCACTTTGTACAAAAGAATTTACAGAAGAATGGATAGATAAAATACAAAAAATACAAAAATGGATAAAGACAATGCTTTGATAGCTGCTCAGCAGTATGCTGACGTTATACTTTCTCATTTTAATGATGTACAAATTTATTTATTTGGTTCATATGTTAAAGGAACTAATAATAACGAAAGTGATATCGATATCGCTGTCGTTTTTTCTGATTATACTAATCTATTAGACATACAATTAGAATTAATGAAATTGAGAAGGAAAATTGACAGTAGAATTGAACCTCACCCATTAAGAAAAGAAGATTTTACACAGTCTAATCCATTAGCTTTTGAAATTATAGCTAACGGTAAACAACTTTATAAAAACATTGCCTAATTCAAAAAATAAAAACTATGAAGCATAATTTCGGCGCGGGACCATGCATCCTTCCACAAAACGTTTTCAAACAAGCTGCTGATGCAGTGTTAGATTTTAACGGACTTTCTATTTTAGAAGTTTCTCACCGTCACAAAGACTTCGTTGCCGTGATGGACGAGGCAATTGACCTAGTGAAAAAAGCGTTAAATGTTCCTGCAGGTTATTCTGTTGGTTATTTACAAGGAGGTGCAACACTTGGTTTTACAATCGCTGCGTTGACAATGATGCGTGAAAATAAAAAAGCTGCTTACCTAAATACAGGTACGTGGGCAAGTGGTGCCATCAAAGAAGCTAAGAAAGTTGGTGTTGATGTTGCAGTAGTTGGTTCTTCTGAAGATAAAGGGTTTACCTACATTCCAAAAACATTTGATGTTCCTGCAGGGATGGATTATTTCCACTATACATCCAATAACACAATTTACGGAACACAATTCCACGCATTACCAAAAACAGATTTACCACTAGTGTGCGACATGTCTTCGGATATTTTCTCAAAAGAAATCAATGTTGCTGATTTTGACTTAATCTATGCTGGTGCTCAAAAGAACTTAGGTCCGGCTGGAGCAACACTATACATTGTAAAAGATGAGGTGTTAGGTAAATCTACTTCTCCATTTTTACCAACGTATTTGGATTTAAAACAACACATTGAAAAAGAATCGATGTTGAATACTCCTCCTGTATTTGCAGTATATGTTGCGATGTTGAACTTACGCGACTTATTAGCGAATGGAGGTGTAAAAGCGAAAGAAGCAGAAAATAATGCAAAAGCAGCATTACTATACAACGAAATTGACTCAAACCCTTTATTCTTTGGAACTGTAGAAACAGAAGACCGTTCTAAAATGAATGTTACTTTTAAACTGCATAACGAAGCATTAGCTGAAGAGTTTGACAAAGCATGGAAAGCAGCAGGAATTGTTGGTCTTCCTGGTCACCGTTCTGTAGGAGGATATAGAGCATCCATGTACAACGCATTACCATTAGAAAGTGTACAAGTATTGGTAGATGTAATGAAAGATTTCGCAACAAAAAACGCATAAGACATGAAAATATTAGCAAACGACGGAATTTCTGACGAAGGAAAAAAAGCTTTAGAACTTGCTGGTTATACGGTAATCACGGATAAAGTAAACCAAGAAGATTTAGCAACAAAAGTAAACGAAGAGAACTACGAAATCGTGTTGGTACGTAGTGCAACAACGGTTCGTAAAGAAGTTATCGACGCATGCCCAGGATTGAAATTAATCGGTCGTGGTGGTGTTGGTATGGATAACATTGACGTTGCGTATGCACGTGAAAATGGTAGAACGGTCATCAATACTCCTGCATCTTCTTCTCAGTCGGTAGCAGAATTAGTTATGGGACAATTATTCTCTATCTCTCGTTTCTTGAACGACTCGTATAAAAACATTGAAACAGGTGATTTTAACACCTTGAAGAAAAACTATGCAAAAGGCGTAGAACTTCGTGGAAAAACGTTAGGAATCATCGGGTTTGGTCGTATTGGTCAATCCTTAGCTTCCTATGCGTTAGCAATAGGTATGGAAGTAAGAGCCTTAGAAATTGAGAAAAAAGAAGTAGAAATCGAATTAGCGGAAATTAAAGGTTACGGTAAACCTAAAGTAAAAATCCAAGTGGAGAATGATTGGGCTTCGTTTTTACCAGCATGTGATTACATTTCCATTCATGTTCCAAAACAAGCAAATGGTGAAGCAGTAATTGGCGAAGCACAATTTGATCAAATGAAAAAAGGTGTACGTCTGGTTAATGCTGCTCGTGGTGGAGTTATTCAAGAAGATGCGTTAATCGCAGCATTAGATAGCGGTAAAGTTTCCTTTGCAGCTTTAGATGTATTTGAAAACGAACCAACACCTTCAAAAGCGTTGTTATCACACCCAAAAATTGCAGCAACTCCTCACATCGGAGCAGCAACGTTAGAAGCACAAGATCGCATTGGATTAGAATTAGCGAATTTGATTATAGCACAATTCGGTAGATTTAATTAATTGAAATCTTTACATAATTGAAAAAGCTGTCTCAAAAAGACAGCTTTTTTCAATTATGTATTTTCTTCCGTAGAGGCGCAACGCATTGCGCCTCTACGGAGATATTTATTTACAATCAATTAAACTTCCTAATCGCCCTCACGTACTGCTTTGTAGACTTGTCAGCCTCACCCTGATTACCTCCTAAAAAACCATAACGATAAGCAGTATTCGCATCTTTTTGGTTGGAGGACCAATAATAACCCGAAGAGAATTTTTCTAAATCTGTAATCTTAATATTCTTATACATTACCCCTAACTCGTCCATGGAAGGTAAAAACCAATCACTATAGGTTCCGTAAACTAAATCTTCACACAACTTTGCAGCACTTTCTCCAGAACAAGCATTTACTATTGCTTCCGAATTAGCTATTCCTCCTCCTACACCGGTATTATTAGCTCCCGAAATGTTCACACCCGAACAACCCCAAGCATACGAAGTACTTAAATCATCCGAGATAACAATCATTCCTCCTCCTCCTGTCGGATTTAAATAGAATAATATACCTCCTTTATATTGCATCCCAAGATATAATTTAGAGACCACTGTTTTAAATGAATATGCATTACCGTAGGTTGTCCCTTCACTTGTCGTAGCGTATGAACGACAATAGTAAACTGTAAACGGATATAATCCAGTCATTACCGAAGTATAAGGCCCTAAACCACTTCCGTCTGAAGTAAAATTATCATTAATTGTTGGTGATGGACTAGTAGACCAACAAACCCCTTTTGACAAAATAGGAATTCCTCCATTTGTAGTAACATTCCCTCCACTAATGGCTGAAGTTGAGTCAATCTCAGTAACTTCAGAAGTATTTAATTTAGGTTTTGCACGTTCAATAATTACTTGAATTTCTTTACCATAAGCAACACCATAACTATTAATAGAGTATGTATTTACATAATATAATACACCTATTTGAAAATTAAAATCTCCAGTAAACTGATTTGTAATCGAGGATGAGACAACCTTATTATCAGAGATGGACGGCCCCATTTTAGTAGAATAAACAAAGCCGTTTTCAGTAACATCACTACCTCCATGATGCAAAACTTCTCCATTTAATGTCAGTTTTAAACCTAAAGTATCTACATTACTAATTGAATTTGTTTGAACTATAGGTGTTGTTGCTGAAAAATATGGATTGGTAGTGAAAGTTTTATCTTCACCGTAAACAATACCTTTTGCATTTTTCGCAAATGCTCTTACATGATAAGTAGTATTAGACTTTAATCCATCTAATTTACTTGTGAATTCACCTACACCTGTTCCGTTTTGAGTATATGTTGCATTAGATAAAGATGGACCTGCATTTACTCCATAACACACTCCTCGTAAAGTAACTTCAGAACCTCCATCACTTAGAACATTTCCACCAGAATATGCACTAGTCACATCTATTGATGAAATTGCTGTAGTTGTTACTTCCAAATTATTTTTCTTACAGGAAAGCAAAAACACACAAATAATAAGAGCAGATAAATATTTCACGATATATCTTGTTTATAATCAAATATACAGATTATACGAGAAATTAACAAATAAGTTATTTCAACGAATAGGTGCCCGATTATGATATTGATTTGTCAACAAAATATATTCGTTTGTATATTCCCCATTCACATTTCTAATCTGAAAATTAATAACCTCAGATGGTTTTTGTATTTTACAAAATGAAATTATCACACGTTTTACAACACCTGGTTTAGAATAAAGGAGAATTTTTTTTTTCAAAAACAAACTATTTGAATTAGCTATTACCGTCCATGCTTCTAAGGATTCATAAGGGATTATTAACCAACATTCACCATGAAAAGCTAGAAATTCGGATATTTTTTGAAACCATGAATTCACCGTTAAAACATCTATATGCTTTGCTAGTCTCAATTTATTATCTTCTGGAATCAATCCATTTTCAAAATAAGGTGGATTAGAAACTATCAAATCATATTTTCGACTCGGTTGAAAATGTAAAAAATCGATTATTTGAATATTAATCTGAGAGTTAAACGATGAATTCCGCACATTGTAAATCGCCTCTAAAGCTGTTTCACGATGAATTTCAAGTGCTTCTACAAGTAAATCACTTTTTTTTTGCGCCAACATCAAACTAACAACACCCGTTCCAGTCCCGATTTCCAATACATGTTGTGCGTCATCAACAGAAGTAAATGCACCCAATAACATGGCATCAGTTCCCACTTTGACGGCAGCAACTTCTTGTTTAATTGAAAAATATTTGAATTCAAAAGTTGACATCGGAAATTAATCCAAATAAATTGAAATCAACCCTTCAGGCGCTTTTACACGTAATATTTTGTCTTGACGATTTACTTCTTGAACCAATCCTTTTACAAAAGGAATAAGAACCTCTTTTCCGTTTGCATCTACTTGGATTAATGGGTTTACAGGTAAATCAATAATCTGAATGAGGGTTCCTACTTTTCCAAACGAATCATCTACTACATCAAAGCCAACTACTTCATGGTCATAAAATTGAGTTCCAGTTAATTCAGGAAGTTCAGTTAATGGAAGATAAAGGTTTTTTCTCAATAAAGGAAGAGCATCGTTTTCAGAATCAACACCTTCAAATTTTACAGCAGCAAAACCTCGAGGTTTTAATTGAAATGATTTGATGAAAAATGGCGTTAAATAACCATTTATATCGATAAATACTTTGTTTAAAGACGTGTATTCACTAGGGTCAGTAACGTCTAAAAAAAACGAAACTTCACCTTTAAATCCGTGAAGTTTCGCAATATAACCTAAATGATAGCAATCTGCTTTTTGCATTTAGAAATAGAATTATTCAGCTGAAGTCTCTTCAGTAGTTCCTTCTTCAGATGTAGTTTCTTCAACAGCTTCTTCTGCTGCCTCATCTGCTACTTCTTCAACAGCTGGAGTGTTTTTAGCTTCGATTGCTTTTGCTTTTGCCTCTTTCGCAGCTTGTTCAGCTTTGAACGCATCTGCTTTTGCTTTTTCAGCAGAAGAAGATAAACCTGTTACTTTCGCAGTAATTTTAGCGTCTTTTTCAGCTACCCAAGCAGCAAATTTAGTTTCAACATCAGCTTCAGTTAAAGCTCCTTTTTTAACACCATTTAACAAGTGATTTTTGTATAATACACCTTTGTAAGACAAAATTGCACGAGCTGTGTCTGTTAATTCAGCACCTGTACGTAACCAAGTTAATGCACTATCAAAGTTAATTTCGATTGTTGCAGGGTTTGTGTTAGGATTGTAAGTTCCTAATTTCTCGATGAATTTACCATCTCTTTTTGCACGTGAGTCAGCTACTACTAAATGAAAAAATGCTTTTGATTTTTTTCCGTGTCTTTGCAAACGAATTCTTGTTGCCATTTTTTTGTTTTATTTGTTGAGGTACGAAACCTCGGTTAATAGTAATTGAGGTACGAAACCTCTATTTATAATTGAGTGCAAAATTACGTTATTTATTTGTATTTACAAAAAGTTAATTTGAAAATATCTTAATGTGTAAATGTGTAAATTCTAAAATGTGTAAATTTGAAACTAAAACACGCAAAATCATCATCATTCATAACTCAAAAACCATAACTCCTTCTCATGTTTTCCAAAGAAGAACTTAAAAACTACAACATTCAATTTTGGGCTGAATTTAAGCAGCGCATGGGGCAACACAGAAGTGCGTCAGGCAAAAAGGTGAATTGGTTACAATACCGTACGCATTTACAGAACGTATATGTTCGATTAGAAACCATAAACAAAGAATGTAAATTCTGTTTCGATATTCAATTTAAAGATGATTCTATCCGAGAAATTGTGTGGGAACAAATGGGAGAATTAAAAAAATTATTGACTTCTGAAATGGGGAGTGAAGGAAATTGGATAGAAGATTATTCAAGTTCAACCATTAAATCCATGGGTCGTATAGAATGGACCTTGGAAAACACCAATTATTTAACCGCTTCAAACAAAGAGAAAATTTACGATTTTTTCGAAGATAAGTTATTGCGTTTCGATCGATTTTACGATACCTACGGTGAAATATTATACCACTTAGTTAAATAACTACGGTTCTGTAATAGGTACAAGATTCATAATATATTTGAATGATGTTCCTTTCATTGGTGTTAATTCGATATTATCTTCTGTCAATTTGGTGATTTTAAATTTCCAAACTTTTCCTTTCCCACTAAGAATAAGGATTTTTTTATCAATGACTTTATAGTCTACAACATCCCCTCTTTCATCACCAAACGTATTTAGTTTTTGTACAGAACATCTTCCTGAAGCATAAAAGGTAATGATATCTTTCTTATTGCGATCTGGATGTACATAGTCACGTTCCTTTATCCAAAGGTGATCTACTAACCACACTTTTGAATTCCCATCATTGAAAATAGCTGAACTATTTAGAGGCTTAAGTTCAACATCTAACGTGCAAGCACTCAATTGAAACAAGACTACTAAAAGACAAAATATTTTCATTAAAACACCATTCGATTTTTATTGATCACCGTCTCAATTTCTACATTCATGGAATCTTGGAATTGAGATTTAATGTTAGCGTCGTTAATTTGTTCTACTTGTTTAAACACATAATGTTTATCTTTCCAAACATACAAGCAATTATAAAACACAACTTCACCCATTCCAGCATTATCATTGAAACGTAAAATTAAATCATCGTGTTTCGAAGCAGATTTACGTTTCCCTATCAAATTCGCTACAAAACCATTCACTTTCACTAACTCTTTACCTTCACGCTCAAACACTAACACTCTTCGCAATGGAAAACCTTGGACACGAGATTTAATCAATAAGATAAATGCATCTTTTAATTTTTTATTTTCAATAAATGGGTAAAATTTAAAAAACTTTGGATTACATGCAGGAACATCGTAATTATTTAAATCTTTTTGAGTTTGATCACAAATTTTCAATTCTTTCAATAGAGGATATTCGTCAGGTGTAGCAAATGTTGTCTCATCAAACAAACACTCAATATTTGTTTGACTACCAACCTTTACTATAGGTTTCGGTGTTATTGTTTTTATTTCTTCTTGACAAGAAACTAAAAACAATCCAATCAATAAATATATAGCTTTATTCATTTTATAGTTTTTGGATCGTTCCACCTAACTTAATTGACTCTGTAACAATTCCATTCCCTTTATAACGAATTGTACCCCCGCTAAAAACTGTTGCATTTAACGTTTCTTTTGTTTGAACTGTAATACTTCCTCCCATCTTTACTTTTGCGACACAATTACTTGCTACAAAATTCACCCCGTCAATCTCGCCACCAGTAGTCACTGTACAAATAAACATCTTTGCAGTACCAATTATATTGATAGTTCCTCCTTGATTAACACGAACATCAGCCGATTCCACATCGAATTTTCCAGAAATATAACCTCCAGCAAAAACAGACAAATCAATTTTCGGAGCTTTTATCCTCATATTTGACATCAAACTTACTCTTGCTCCTTGATTTGCCTCAATCGACTCAAGTGTAGGAACAGAAAGTGTAATTGTAATATCTAACTCTTTAAAATTAACACCTACATATTTAATTATCATTTCATTCCCTTTATTAATAAAGGTCAATTTATTCAAATCTTCTTCTGATAGACTAGATTTAATATCCGCAGAAAAATCTGTTCCTTCTTGTAAAATTACAGAAATGCGTCCTTGAACTACCAAATCTTTAAAAGAAGGTAAAGTTTTCTTTTGATTTTCCAAACTAAACACTAATGATGAAATCATCATGAAAAGTGTCAAAAATATATAACGTAACATAAACTAACTATTAAAAATACTAGAACTCAAATCATATGCTTCCTTAAATGCAACATTATCGACTTTTAATGAAATACCTTTATTCAAAAACCATTCAATTATTTTTTCTGTTGGCATATTTCCAGTTAAATCATCTTTTGCCATAGGACAACCTCCAAACCCTTTAATTGCACCATCAAAACGTCGACACCCACTTTCATAGGCTGCTTCGATAATAGAATTTGCATTTTGTGGTAACACATGAAGATGTGCTCCAAAAGTAACATTTTGCTGCCCCTTAATAATTGAACTGAATAACGTTGAAACTAAATCAGGTGTAGCACAACCAATCGTATCAGACAATGCAATTGTTTTTACACCTAATTGATTGTATAATTTATTTGAAAAATCTGACACAATCTCTTCATTCCATACATCACCATATGGATTACCAAATCCCATGGAAAGGTAAACTAATAATTCTTTATTTTTTTGCTGACATAGGTTTGAAATCACATCGAGTATTTTCCATGCTTCAGCAATGGAAGCGTTTGTGTTTCGTTGTTGGAAAGTTTCGGAAATAGAAAGAGGAAAACCTAGAATTGAAATTTCTACATTTTGCAAAGCAAGATTTGCACCTTTTTCATTTGCAATTATGGCTAACAATTTCGTCTTTACACCATTCAAATCTAAACCTGCTAGTACTTCTTGCGTGTCACGCATTTGAGGAATTGCTTTAGGAGAAACAAAACTTCCAAAATCAAGTACATCAAAATTACACTTTAATAAGGCATTAAGATATTTAATTTTATCCTTTGTTTCTATAAAGTCATGCAATCCTTGCATAGCATCTCTTGGACATTCAACTAACGAAATTTTTTCCATACGCTAAAATACGAAGTTTATTGTTGAGCTATTAGTTTCTTTTTAAAATTGCTTGATTGATACGTTTTACTAAGCTTGGTCCTTCGTAAATAAAACCAGTATATAACTGTATTAGATCTGCTCCAGCATCTAACTTTTCAAGGGCATCTTTCTCAGAATGTATACCACCAACCCCAATAATAGGAAACGATTTATTTGATTTTGTTGCTAAATAACGAATCACTTCCGTAGATCTTTCTCTAACAGGTTTACCAGACAGACCTCCAGCACCAATTTCAGCAACACGATTTTTATCTGTAACCAACCCTTCACGAGAAATTGTTGTATTAGTTGCAATCACTCCCGCAATTTTGGATTCATCCACAATTTCAATAATATCATCCAATTGACTATCGGTTAAGTCTGGTGCAATTTTGAGTAAAATGGGTTTTTGTTTCGCTTTTAATTTATTTTCATTCATTAGAGCCAACAACAATTGTTTCAAAGGTTCTTTTTCTTGTAAATCTCTTAAACCTGGTGTATTTGGTGAAGAAACATTCACTACAAAATAATCCACATAATCAAACAATGCATTAAAATTGAGGATATAATCTTTTAATGCATCTTCATTTTCAGTTACTTTGTTTTTCCCGATATTTCCTCCAATAATTGTTTTTGTCTTACGTTTTTTCAAACGTTCAACAGCAGCTTCTACTCCTTCATTATTAAATCCCATTCGATTAATAATAGCATTATCTTCTTTTAAACGAAATAAACGAGGCTGAGGGTTTCCTGGTTGACCTTTTGGAGTCAATGTACCTATTTCAATAAAACCAAACCCACAATATGCTAAATCTTCAAACATTTTAGCATCTTTATCAAATCCAGCAGCAAGACCTACAGGATTTGGAAAAGTGATTCCAAAAACTGTTTTCTCTAACCGCTTGTCTGTCATACAAAACATTGATTTCCAAATAGATTTCATCCCAGGAATCTGTAATGCAATCCGCATTAAGTTTGCTGTTAAATAATGTGCTTTTTCAGGATTGAAAAAGAAAAGTAAAGATCTAATAAATGTATACATAACTATAAATAAAAAACGAGGCTAACACCTCGTAATTATTAGAATTTAGCACGTAAACCTTTCCATTTAAGTTGAGGTCTTCTAGGTGCGGTAACTTTATACGTAATATTTCGAACGACGATGATGTTAGCAAATACAAATGCGTCTTTGTACTTTGAATTACCTCGTTGTTGGCCATTTGAAAACCAAGATTTTTCTTTTTCAGTTCGTGCAGGGTTACTCATATAAGCAGCTACAGTACCATATTTTTCTTGTAATAAATCGGTATCAAAACCAGTAGTAGATACATCGTCAATATAATCTGAAAAAGTTTTGAAGTAGGTAATTTCAAGCCCAACTCTCCACATACGGTCAATCCCCATTCTAAAACCAAGTCCTACAGGTATAATCGGAGTAATCAATGAATAATCTTTAGGTCTATTTGGAAAACCTTGTCCTTCCGTGTGAAGAGGCTTTAATTTAACCCACGTCCCATTATAGTTCCCCATTGGATTAAAATAACATAATCCAACACCTGCGAACAAATAAACTTGTTCATTATGATTTTTTCTTCCGTTTACACCTTTAAAATTGTATTTATGACCAAAAGATTCTTTAAAATAAAAAAGAAATTCTAATCGCTGATAAACAGTAAATAAAGTAGATTTAAAATTTAAATTTCTAGCATTACGAACCGGTTCTAAAGTCAATTTATCATCTCCTTTAACCTGTCCAATATCAATAATTGTAGAGGTAGCAAAAAATGGTCTAAAACGATAACGATAGGATAAACCTATATTCATGGTAGTAGATTTCAAATCTAAATCGGCCAAACTATATTCAGTACCAACCATGTCCTTACCTCCTAGCTCACCTAAAAAGCCAGTTGGACCAATATTTAACACAATTTCTTTTTTATTTCTTCTCCAGTTCTTAGTAGAATTAAAGTTCGTTGTCTGCGCGTAAAACACATTCAAACAATTGATTACAAACAAAAAAAGAAATATAATTTTATTCATCCTTTACTTTTATCCAATTTGGATTAGATTATTCTTACAAATATATTATAAAAAAAGGTACTAAAATCTAAAATACAGATAAACAAGTGATTTTTTACACTTAAATTTCGGCATCCCAAAAGATTATTCGCTTATCATCGCCAACTGAACAAAGTGTTGTTTCATCGATTTTACATATATCATTAACAGCATGTGAATGCCCACCTTGTTTCCGTTCAATTTTATCAATAATAGTACAATCTTTTGCATTCCAAACCTTTATAGATTTATCGCGACTAATAGTGCAAAAATGATTTCCTTCATTAAAAAACAACACCTTATAAATCCCAAAATTATGTGCAGGAAGTTCTAAAACACAAGTGTTTAATTTTAAAGACCAAACTCTCAAATAACCATCTTTTCCCCCACTTATTATCACCTGATCTTTTAATGGAAAAAAGGCTAAACAATTTACACCTTCTTTATGTGCGAAAAAAGAAATTTGTTCATTAAAGAATTGTGTATCGAACTTACGAATGTAACCATCTTGACATCCTAAGAAAATTGACTCCCCATTTTCAGACACAACGATAGTTCGTATTTTTCCAACTAACAATGGAAGAAAAAGAATTAATTCCCATGTAAACTTATCCCAAACAGAGAGGTTACCATCTGCATCTGAAACATATACATGATTATTAAAAAGATTTTCCTTTATCGAAAAAATTGCAGAAGTATGTTGAACGATATTTCTCAACTCCATTTTACTCTCAATATCAACTACATGTAATGCTCCTAAACTAGTACCTATAATTAATTGTTGCGATTGATTCACTAGTGCAATTGCATAATTACTAGCTTCTGTTTTTACCGCAAATTTATCTTGAATAGCTTGTCTAGAATCCCACCTTACAACAAATTTATCAACTGATGCAGTATAAATTTTTTCGTTCTGGTTACAAACTGCATAAATAGCTGCAGCATGTTCCGTCAACTCTAAACGTTTAATTAGATGCATATTACTCAGAAAATTCTTCTTCGATATCGCTTTCTACTTGTTGAAGTCTTGTTGCATAATCTTTAGGGAGGAAGTCAAAGAATGTATCTCCTCTTAAACCAAGACGTAAACATTCTAAAGGGATGACTTCATTAGGAGCAATGTTTCCTAAATTAACATTTGCACCAAACAATTTTACAAACCATACTTGTTGATTCTTTTGAGGGGCCTCCCAAAGAATATCTTCAGGTTTTACTTTTGCTATAATCATATTTATAAGCATAGTATGTGCCGAACCATTTGGCCTAAAAACACCAACATTTCCTGCTTCACGACCTTCCGCAATTACTTTCCATGATCCTGCTTGTAGCTCAGTTGTCATCATCTTAATCCAACGATTAGGGCTAATTAAAATCCCTGAGTCTTTTGAACCAACTTCAGATAAAACAGTTCTATCTTTAGCCATTCGTTGAATTAGTTTACATTTTTCATTATGATCAATGATAATTGAACCATCCGAAATTTCAACTAAATCAAGTTTGTACTTATCAATTAATCGTAAATAATCATCTACTTTATTTCTTGCATAAAATGCTTCAAAAAGTGTCCCACCAAAGTATGGCCTAATTCCGTGTTGTTGATATAATTTTATTTTTTCTTCTAAATTGTTTGTAACGTAAGCTGTTCCAAATCCAAACTTAACAATATCAGTAAGCTCTTTATTTGCTTCGATAAAATGTTCGGTTTCTTGTAAACTTAAACCTTTATCCATCATCATAGTCAGACCACTATTACGAGGTTTGGCAGGACGTTCAGGAATAAAAGGTAATTCGAAGTTCATTTTTAAATTAATTAGAAAGCAAATTTACAATTTTAGGGTCGTTTAGCAACGATGGGTATAAAGAAATAATATCTTTGGTTAATTCACTATCTTCCACTTGCGCGTGAATCAATAAGTTGAACGCTTCTTCAACTTGAAAATAAATATATGATACTGCAAACAAATGCAAATCTCTTACTAAAGCGATGACATCATTTTCCGTTACTACATTTTCCAGGAAATCTTTAGCCAATTTGTAATTTTCATTCTTAACTAAAAAATTTATATAATCTGTAAGAATCTCATCGTTGTTTGGATCCATAGAAAGAGCTTTCAAATATGTTTCGTCAGCCAAATCTAAATCCTCCGTTTTTTCAAGTGCACCTGCTAACACATGTATATAACCTGGATTAAAAGCATCAAATGAGATTGCTTTTTCAATAAATCCAATTGCACCTTGCACATCTCCTTCTAGGTCTTTCACTATACCTAATCCAAGCCATGCATCAGACAGTTCTGGCATTAATTCCAAACTTTTATAATAAAAACGTTTAGCTTCCTCTAAATTCCCTAACTGTTCATTACATTCTCCTAAATAACAAAGCGTTAAACCATCCTCACCATCTAATTCAATGCATTTTTCAAAATTCTGTATAGATAAAAGATATTTTTCTTCCGACAAATAGGCGTTACCAAGATTAAAATAAGCTGGAGAAAAATCTTCATTAATTATTAAACAGTAATCATAGGCCCAAATAGCTTTCTCGAAATTTTCTGATTTAGAATAAGCGTTTCCAAGGTTATACCAAGCGGTAAATGAATATGGATTTTCATTGATAAAATCAGAATAACACTTAATTGCGCTATCAAAATCCTCCATTTGATCATAACAGAAAGCCAATTCATATATAGCTACTTCATTATTAGGATTTAATTCTAAAGCCTGTCTTAATATTCGTACAGCGTTTTTAAAATCACGCGCAGCCTCATATTCCATTGCAAGGTCGACAAAGATTTCATCTTTATCTTCAGGTTCAGCAACGTTAAGCGCTTCTGTAAAATATTTAATCGCTGTTTTAGTGTCTCTTAACTGACTAAAAATGGATGCTTTTGTAAGGAAATGTTCACAACTTGTATTGCCTGATTTCTCTAATTGACTCAACAAGTTCAATGCTTCTTTCAATTGTCCGTTTGCAGAGATTGCTTGTGCTTTTCTTAATGTAAACATGGAAATGAATGGAAATTGTTGCATTCCAATTTCAGCACACAAGTTTGCTTTCGTATAGTTCCCTTGAATAAGGAAATGATCAATGATTGCTTCAAGCGTATCACTATCCATAAAACCTAAAGGTTCACCAGTCAGTGACTTTTCAAAACGCTCTAATTCTTCGTTGAGGTTTCCATCAAAATAACCATCCTCATTTTCGTCGTCGTAATTCATAACTACACGTTTATTCTATAAAGATAAGCCTTAATAATTGCTTTACAAAAATTAATTTATTGAAGTTATTAACTAAAAAAGCCCTTAACATTTCTGCTAAGGGCTTCCGAATTAAGAATTAATCTTATTTATTTCCAGATCTTTTACGCTCTGTTTCTTTTAAGAAAATTTTGCGGATACGTAAGTTTTCAGGTGTTACTTCTACGTACTCGTCTCCTTGTATGTACTCTAAACACTCCTCTAAACTAAACTTAATTGGTGGAATCAATTTTACTTTTTCATCGTTTCCTGAAGAACGCATGTTAGACATTTTCTTCGTCTTAGTAACGTTCACAACCATATCTCCAGCTCTAGAGTTCTCTCCAATTACCTGACCCTCGTAAATATTTTCACTTGGTGCAATAAAGAATTTACCTCTTTCTTGTAAGTTATTGATTGAGAAAGGAATGGAAGTTCCTTGTTCCATTGAAATTAACGAACCGTTTTGACGTCCTGGAATCTCACCTTTGTATGGTTGGTATTCCAAGTAACGGTGACTCATGATTGCTTCACCAGCAGTTTGTGTCAATAAGTAGTTTCTTAAACCGATAATACCTCTTGAAGGAATTTGGAATTGAATCGTCATACGAGTTCCTTTTGGCTCCATATTTGTCATCTCCCCTTTACGTTTAGAAACAGCCTCAACAGCAGTTCCACTAAACTCTTCTGGTAAATCGATCGTCAATTCTTCAATTGGCTCACATTTCACACCATCAATTTCACGGATGATTACCTGAGGTTGCCCTACCTGTAATTCATACCCTTCACGACGCATTGTTTCAATTAATACAGACAAGTGTAATACACCACGTCCAGCTACTAACCATTTATCTGCCTTATCCGTGTTAGTTACACGCATTGCCAAGTTTTTCTCTAACTCTTTTGTTAAACGCTCTTGGATATGACGAGAAGTAACTTTTTTACCTTCTTTTCCGAAGAAAGGAGAGTCATTGATTGAGAACAACATGTTCATTGTAGGCTCATCAATCGTAATTGAATCTAATGGTTCTGGATTATCTGCATCACAAATAACATCTCCAATTTCGAAACCTTCAATACCTGTTAATGCACAAATATCTCCTGCTTGAATCTCCGTTGCTTTTACTTTTTCGATTCCTTCAAACACAAACATTTCTTTAACTTTATGTTTTTCTTGACGACCATCGCGTTTAGCAAGGATAATGTTTTGTCCTTCTTTCAAAGTTCCTCTGTGTAAACGTCCAATCGCGATACGACCAACGAATGTAGAGAAATCCAACGAAGTGATTAACATTTGAGTATTTCCTTCTTCAATTTTCTTAGGTGGGAAATATTCTAAAATACGATCTAATAAAGGAGCAATAGAATCTGTAGGTTTTTTCCAATCTTCAGACATCCAACCATTTTTAGCAGAACCATAAATAGTTGCAAAATCCAATTGATTATCGTTTGCATCCAATTCAAACATTAAGTCGAATACTTTTTCGTGCACTTCTTCTGGTGTACAGTTTTCTTTGTCCACTTTATTGATTACCAATAATGGCTTCAATCCTAATGCTAATGCTTTTCCAAGTACGAAACGTGTTTGAGGCATTGGCCCTTCGAAAGCATCCACTAACAAACAAACACCATCCGCCATGTTCAATACACGCTCAACCTCACCACCAAAATCGGCGTGACCAGGAGTATCGATAATGTTGATTTTTGTTCCTTTATACAATACAGATACGTTTTTAGAAACGATCGTGATTCCTCTTTCACGCTCTAAATCGTTATTATCCATGAATAATTCCCCTTTCGGCTTTTCATGTTTTTTAGCATCTGTACCTGCTTCGATCATACGATCGACTAACGTTGTTTTACCATGATCGACATGGGCAATAATTGCAATATTTCTAATTTCCATCTTAAGAAAACTATTATGAATTTATACTTAAACTATTTTGATCCGTAAGAATCTCTTCTTGGTCTTGAACCTCCTCCTGAAGGACGACTTCCAGAGAAACCTCCACGGTCTCCACCTCTGTCACCACCAAAAGAACGTCTTTCTCCACCGCGATCACCTCCGCCTGAACGGTCACGATCACCAAAAGACTTACGCTCACCACCGCCGAAAGAACTACGTTCTCCACCACCGAATGATTTGCGTTCACCTCCGAATCCGCCACCGGAAGAGCGTCTTTCGCCACCAAATCCTCCTCCGGAAGATCTACGTGGTTCCGCTTTCTTCTTAGTAACTTCTACATTTACTTGATTACCTTCGTAATTAGCACCATTTACAGTACTTAAGATTTTTGTTGTATGCACATCATCCGCTTCAAAGAAACTGAATGTTGGCAATACATCAATTTTACCGATATGGGAAGAAGTTAAACCTGCTTCATCGCAAATCATACGTAATAAACCGCCAGGATTTAATCCATCGCGTTTACCAATACTTACAAAGAAACGTGTTTTACCTTCGTCGTTACGATCTGATCTTTCTCTTCTTTCTCCACGATCTCCACGAGAATCTCTATCTCTTGAGTCACGAGAATCTCTTGAGTCTCTTGAATCACGGTCTCTTCCGCTATCACGTCCACCATCAGCGCTAATATCGCCTGCTTTTCCGTAATAATCGATGAAACGATTAAATTCTACAGAGATAAATTTCTTGATAACTTCCTCTTTCGAGAACTCTTCAAAGTCAGCAAAAATAGCAGGTAAGAATTTTTCAATCTCTTTTTCTTTTACTTCTGTTTCTTTGATTTTACCAATCAAACTTGTTAATTGCAAACCACAAATTTCTTGTGCACTTGGAATAGTTCCTTGTGTAAAATCTGTTCTGATTTGTTTTTCGATAGAGCGGATTTTATATCCTTCTCTTGTGTTAATCAACACCAAAGACTCTCCTTTTTTACCAGCACGAGCAGTTCTACCACTTCTATGCGTGTAATTTTCAATGTCATCTGGTAATTGATAGTGAATAACGTGCGTAATGTTATCTACGTCAATTCCACGCGCAGCAACATCTGTAGCAACTAATAATTGCAACGTTCTATCTCTAAAACGTTTCATTACGTTGTCACGTTGTGCTTGCGATAAATCTCCGTGTAATGGTTCTGCATTGTATCCATCTTTACTCAACTTTTCCGCAACAGATTGCGTTTCGTGTCTTGTACGACAGAATACCAAACCAAAAATATCTGGGTTTACATCGATTAAACGTTTTAACGCTGCGTATCTATCTTTTTCTTTTACAGAATAGTAGATGTGTTCGATGTTCTCGTTACCTTGATTTTTGTGTCCAATAGAAACCTCAAGAGGGTTAGTCATGTATGTTTTCGCGATCATTGCCACTTCTTTTGGCATTGTAGCAGAAAATAACCATACATTTTTTTCCTCTGGAGTTTGACGAAGAATCATATCGATATCTTCTTTGAACCCCATATTCAGCATCTCATCGGCCTCATCCAATACAACGCATTGAACTTCTTGTAGCACGATTGCTTTACGGTTGATTAAATCAACCAATCTTCCTGGTGTAGCAACGATGATGGTTGCAGTTTTCACCTGTGTCATCTGACGACGAATGTCTGTTCCTCCATAAACCGCAACTACTTGCGTGTCTCTGTCGTACTTAGCATAATTCTCTAAATCTTTTGAAATTTGCAAACACAATTCACGTGTTGGACAAATAACCAATCCTTGCGGAAGACGTGTACCAGACTGTACATTGTTCACTAGTGGCAAGCCAAATGCTGCCGTTTTTCCCGTTCCTGTTTGTGCTAGTCCAACAAAGTCGCTTTCACTCTTAAGTAAATACGGTATTGCTTCTTGTTGGATAGGAGTAGGTGCTTCAAACCCTAAATCGGTTATCGACTTTAGCACCTCATCCCTTAGCCCTAA
>CANGOA010000035.1 GCA_947455255.1 Flavobacteriia bacterium
AACCTTTTTTTCCTTCTTGAAGTTCGAATGTTACCTCGTCATTTTCTCTGATTTCATCAACCAATCCTGAAACGTGAACAAAATACTCTTTGTTCGAATCTTCCTCTCTAATGAAACCAAAACCTTTGGTCTCGTTAAAGAATTTTACTATACCTTTACTCATAGGACAATATTACGAATAAAGATGATAGGTTGTATACTTTTTCTTTTTAATTTTGAAAAAAAATATCTATCATGACCAAAATCACTGAATTTATTAGAAAAATTGCTCCCTATTTTGTTGATGTATGGCAATATTTGGTCATTATCTTATTATTTATTCTTGCTGCAATTTTTTATTTGTAAACAGAAAGAAATTTATAAAAACGTATATTTGTATTGCAAACTAAAGTTAAGCTTTTGAACTATAAAACAGATATATCCATTGTAATTCCTTTATTCAACGAGGAAGAATCATTGAAAGAACTGCATTCTTGGATACAGAACGTAGTTTTAAATAACAATTTTTCATACGAAATCTTATTTATAGACGATGGTAGTAAAGATCGTTCTTGGATGATTGTAGAAGAGTTAAAATCGCTTGATCCTAATGTAAGAGGAATTAAATTCCAACGTAATTATGGTAAATCTGCAGCACTTCAAAAAGGATTTGAAGCCGTAACCGGTAAGGTCGTGATTACCATGGATGCTGACTTACAAGATAGTCCAGATGAAATTCCAGAATTATTCCGTATGATTACAGCAGATGATTACGATGTGGTTTCAGGATGGAAAAAAAGAAGACACGATCCAATATCTAAAACAATACCAACAAAACTATATAATTGGGCTGCACGAAAATTAACTGGTATTTATTTACATGACTTTAATTGTGGTTTAAAAGCCTATAAATACGAAGTCGTTAAGAGTATAGAGGTGTATGGAGATATGCATCGATATATCCCTCCATTAGCAAAGTTTGCAGGATTCAATAAAATCGGTGAAAAAGTAGTGGAGCATCAAGCACGTAAGTATGGT
The DNA here is from genome assembly GCA_947455255.1 of Flavobacteriia bacterium. GTDB lineage: Bacteria > Bacteroidota > Bacteroidia > Flavobacteriales_D > Crocinitomicaceae > CANHVK01. The sequence goes on from CANGOA010000035.1 coordinate 1,018, forward strand.
GTGACTAAATTTGGTTTAAATCGCTTTGTTAATGGACCACTTGATTTACTTTCTGTGGTTTTTATGGGGCGTTTTGGAAAAAAACCAATGCATCTCTTTGGTGCTATCGGAATGTTTCTATTCATTATCGGTTTCGCGTTTTCGTTTTACATGATTTTTGATAAATTATTTTGGCATACGACGGCAAAACATTTGGTAGAACGTACAGAATTCTTTCTAACATTGGTATGTATGATTTTAGGAGTTCAATTCTTTTTAGCAGGATTTTTAGCGGAATTAGTAGGTAGAAATTCTTCGACACGTAATGTTTACCTAGTAGAAAAAGAGTTGTAAATGTGGTTGGAAGAAGTTGATGCTAGTTGGACGCTTTTTTTAGATCGTGATGGGGTTATTAACCAACGTAATTTTGAAGGTTACATTACCAAGGTAGAAGATTTTATTTTTACACCCTATTTTCTTACTTCTATCCCTGTTCTTTCTAATCTATTTGGTAAAGTAATTATTATTACAAACCAACAAGGGATTGGGAAAGGATTGATGACAGAGGATTGTTTACAAGAAATCCATCAGTTTATGATTAATGAAATTCATCATGTTGGTGGTAGAATTGATAAAGTTTTTTATGCTAATAATTTAAAAAACACACTAAATGATCGTAGAAAACCGTTACCTGTTATGGGAGTCGAGGCTCAAAATCAATTTCCAAGCATAAATTTTTCAAAATCAGTGATGATTGGAGATACAAATTCTGATTTGCTTTTTGGTAAAAATTTAGGAATGAAAACCATTCTGATGAAAAGTACTGAACAAATTAATATACAAGCAGATCTTGAAATAAATGATTTTAACGAATTGGTATTAAAATTAATAGTATGAAAAAACGATTAATATTTCTTTTTATTTTGTTAGTAAATGGTTTATTTGCTCAAAATAATATCGATGCTAAAGGGAGAAAACAAGGGGAATGGATAAAAAAACTTCCTCAAAGTAATTCAATAGATTACACTGGTCAATTCGTAGATGATAAACCAGTTGGTACGTTTATTTATTATTTTCCTTCAGGTAAAAAGAAAGCGGAAGTAACTTATCGATCAAAAAATTCTACCTACACAATTATGTATCACGATAACGAAGTGATTTTAGCGCAAGGTAAATTTGTTAACCAACAAAAAGATTCAACTTGGACCATGTATGCTAAGTCGGGGAGGGTAAGTATGATTGAAAATTATCAAAAAGGTCAATTACATGGTGAACGACTTGTATATTATCCTCTTGGAAATTCAGAAACAAAAAAAGATCAATTAACTATAAAACAAAATTATAATAACGGAAAACTTCATGGAAAACAAGTTGATTATTTTGACAATGGAAAAGTTTGGAAAGAAGTCAATTATGTAAATGGTATTAAAAATGGAGAAGAGATTACTTATAGTCCATATGGAACGATTGAATTAAAAGACTTTTACTTTAACGGCTTGAAAAATGGGTGGTGTTTAGCTTACGATAGTTTAGGCTCACAAGTTGTAGGTAAAGCTTATTATAAATTGGGTGAACGTTTAGATAGTCTAGCAACTGTGAAATATTTAGCCAAAGTGAAATTAGCAGAAGAAAAGAAATTACAAGCTAAACCAGCAACCTCAAAAGAACCAAAGAAATGAGATTCATTCTTCTTTTATTTTTAAGTAGCTACCTAATTTCATGTGAAAAAATAGTAGATGTTCCTGTAAAAGAAGATTTTTCGTTGGACATAGATTATTTCGGACTTAAGAAAGGAAATTTCATTGAATACGATGTAGTTCATATTGTTCACGATGATGAAGTAGATATTCATGATACCTTGAATTTCAAATTTAAAACCTTAGTTGGGGATACTTTTACAGACAACCAAGGTAGAAAAGCATCTAAGTTTATCCGTTTTACTTGGAATGACGTGAATGATACTTGGAAAATAAAAGATGTATGGTCGGCAATTATTGATGGTAAAAACGCAGAGCTAGTTGAAGAGAATCAACGCATTGTAAAACTATCCTTTCCAATAAAGTTATCAACACCTTGGAATCCATCCGTTTTATCTAGTACAAATCCTGAAAGCTATGTTTATTCATCGATACATTCACCTATAAATATTAATTCATTTCATTTTGATTCAACGCTTACCGTGCTACAAAACAACTACTACACCTTGGTTGATTATAAGCTTCAAACAGAGACATATGCTAGAAAAATTGGAATGATTTCAAAATATTACAAAAACCTTCGTATCAAAAATTTTGATACTCTTCAAGTGAAGAAAGGAGAGGAATGGTTTTATACTCTCACAAAATATGGACAAGAATAAATCAACTTGTCATTTTCTAAGTAACCTTTTTTTGAACATTCATTGACATTGATAAATGTAAATTCTATATTTGCGTCCAAATAATTATTTATAACGAATTTACGAATATGCGTAACAAAGGATTTTTTTGGTTTTTGACAATAGTGTTGTCAGCCGTTTGTGTGTACCAATTGTCATTTACTTGGGTTTCTAGTTCTGTAGAAGAAAAAGCAGAAAAAGAAGCAGTAATTAGAGTTTCAGAATTAGAAACAGAAGCAAAAAAGAACAATGGAGAAGCTGTATTACCGAATGGTACTACTATCAATTTTGCTGATCCAGAAAGTTATGAACTAGCAAAAGCTGCTTACATCAACTTAATCTTAAAAGAAAAAGCAGATGATAAAGTATATCCAGTGTTGGGTTCTAACTTCCAGGAGGTTAAAAATAAATCATTAGCATTTGGTTTGGACTTAGTAGGAGGGATGAGCGTAACGCTAGAGGTTTCAGTTCCTGAATTAGTTAAAAGCTTAGCGCGTAACCCACGTGACTTACGTTTCAAAAAACCATACGAATCTGCTTTACGCATCCACATGTCTAAAGGCGGTGATTTTATTTCTTTGTTTGCATCTGAATTCAAAAGATTTAATGGTTCTGAAGCTTTAATCGTACGCGAGTTAGCAATTACTGAAATTGAAGAGTTAAATAAAAACACATCAAATTCTGAAGTTATTTCTTACTTGAAAAATAAAATCACTTCTTCTATTGATGGTGTTGAGCAAATCATGACTAAACGTATCAACCAATTCGGTGTTGCTCAACCAAACATTACTAAAGATTCTAGAACAAATCGTATTTATATTGAACTTCCAGGAGTACAAGATGAAACTACTGTGGCAAAAAAGTTGCAATCAACTGCTAACTTACAATTCTACGAAACATACGAGAAAAATCAAATTCAACCTTTCTTATCGCAAGCAAATGTTCTTTCTACTCAAAAAGAAGTAGTAATTGAACCTGCAGATTCTACGGTTCAAGATTCTACTGCTCTTCCTAAAAAAGATTCAGTGAAGAAAACTACTGCGCAACCTTTGACTTTTGGTTCAAAAGAAAATAGTTTAGAGAATTATTTGTCTGGTGGTGAAGGTGCGGTTATCGGAACTTGTAAAGTAGAAGATAAAGAAAAAGTAGATAAAATTTTACGTAGAAACGATATCAAAGCTGTTTTTCCAATCGATATGGCTTTCATGTGGTCAGCAAAACCTGAAAATTATGGAAGTACAAAAGAAGAAAAATACGTTTTATATGCGGTTAAAATTCCAGAAGGAGGAAAAGCATTAGTAGGTGGTAAAGATGTTAGTAATGCAAACAAAGGATTGGATCAAGCTTCTGGCGCTGTTACTGTAGACTTAAGAATGACTGTTGAAGGTGGTGATAAGTGGGCGCAAATGACTCAAAACAATGTAGGTCGTTGTGTAGCAATTACTATGGATTCTGTTGTTTATTCTGCACCACGTGTTAATGAAGCTATTACACAAGGAAATACTCAAATTTCTGGAAGCTTCTCTATTCAAGATGCAGAAGACTTAGCAGGATTATTAAATGGTGGTGCTTTACCAACACCATGTGCAATTAAAGAATTAACGAAAGTTGGTCCTTCAATCGGTTCTGAAAACTCACAAGCTGGACTTATTTCATTTGCATTTGCATTCTTAGTAGTATTAATTTACATGTGGATGTATTATGGTAAAGGTGGTATGGTAGCAAACATTGCTTTAGCAGTGAACGTTGTTTTCATCCTTGGATGTTTAGCTTCTTTTGGTGCTGTGTTGACATTAGCTGGTATCGCGGGTATCGTTTTAACAATTGGTACAGCTGTCGATGCGAATATCTTGATCTTTGAACGTATCCGTGAAGAGATTAAAGCTGGCGTAGGAAATACGGAAGCGATAAATATTGGATTTAAAAAAGCGTTACCATCAATTATTGATGCGAACGTTACCCACTTGTTAGTTGGTATTATCTTGAAAGTGTTTGGTAAAGGTGAAATGGAATCTTTTGCTACAACATTAATCATTGGTATTTTCACTTCTTTATTTACAGCTATTGTAATTTCAAGATTGGTGATTACCTATATGTTAGAAAAAGGTAAAACAATTTCTTTCAGTACAAACTTCTTGAAGAATGCATTCCAAAACTTTAACATTAATTGGGTTGGAAAAAGAAAATACTACTATATTTTCTCTATAACAGTAACTCTTCTTGGGATTGGATCCTTATTTACAAGAGGTTTGAAACAAAGTGTTGAGTTTACAGGAGGTAGAACGTATTCTGTTAAATTTGAACAGCGTGCAGATATCGAATTAATTAGAACTAACCTAGAGAAAGTATTTATTGAAAATGGTGAGATTGCATCCATAGATTTAAAAACTAAATCAAGTGAATACTATGTAGAGATTAATACTAACTACAAATTGACAAATGATAACGCAAACAAGGAAGTTACAGGTAAATTAGTAGAAGGTTTAAATGCGTGTAAAAACAAATTAGGTAAATTCGAAATTAAAGAACAACGTAGTGTTTCTGCTTCTATTTCAAAAGAGTTGTGGACTTCTTCTGCAATTGCAATCTTAATTTCACTAATCGTCATTTTTGCATACATTCGTTTACGTTTTGAAAACTGGCAATATTCATTAGGAGCAATCATTGGATTGGCACATGATGCATTCTTTGTAGTTTCGGTATTCTCTTTATTACATGGTTATTTACCATTCAGTTTAGATGTGAATCAAGCGTTTATTGCTGCTATCTTGACGGTAATGAGTTACTCTATGAATGATACGGTAATTGTGTTTGACCGTATACGTGAGAACTTAAAAGCGAAAAAAGATGGTGAAAACAGAGAAGATGTAATAAACAAATCATTGAATACTACATTAAGTAGAACGTTCAATACATCGATGATTTTATTCTTGGTAATCTTGATTATGTTTATTTTCGGAGGACCAGCAATTAAAGGATTCTTGTTTGCAATGTTGATTGGTGTTGTAATTGGAACTTATTCTTCAATTTGTATCGCAACTCCATTGTTGATTGACTTGAATAAAAAAAAATAAGAAATAAATAAAAGATAATTATTGGAGTTCATTTATTTTTTGTAAGTTTGCACTCCTAATTAAAGTAGAATTAAATAAAAAAAATATATGAAAGCAGGAATTCACCCAGAAGATTATAGATTGGTAGTATTTAAAGATATGACAAATGACTATGCATTTTTATGTCACTCATCTGCTTCTTCGACTGAAAATGTTAAATGGGAAGACGGTAACGAATACCCATTAGTAAAATTAGATATCTCTCATAAATCTCACCCTTTCTTTACAGGTGTAGTTAAATTTGTAGATACTGCAGGTCGTATCGATAAATTCAAATCAAGATACGGAAAACATATCAAATAAGATATTCGAATTGTTAATAAAAAAGCCCTCTACGAGGGCTTTTTTTTTGTATTATTGTATCATGTTAAATCAGTATATTCTTCGTAAGAATATACTTTTTTTATTCTATGCAAAACAGATTAATTTTAATATTTTTAGCTTATTTGCTATCGTTTTCAGCACATGCTGGAAAGATAGATCGCGCATTTATAAGTTTGAAAGAACTCAATTATTTTGATGCAAAAAAATGTTTTGAGATCGAACTAAAAAAACATATCTCCCCAGCGTCTTTTGGATTGGCTACAATTTATTATAGAAATGACAATCCTTTTCATAATATTGATTCTGCTTATCGTTACATTGTAATAGCTGAACAAAATTACTTTGCACAAACTTCCAAAGATTCTTTGAAATTTGCAAAATATGGGGTTGTCTATGAGAATATATTGAGTTTACGCACTAAAATCGTGTCAGTATATTATGAACAAGTAGAACAAGAAAATACTCAAGCTGGATATGAAGCGTTTACAAATAAATTTCCTTGGTATTCTAAAAACAACGATGCAATTCACAAAAGAGATTCTATTTTACTAGCGAAAGCATTGTGGATTAATAAGAGCTTTTATTATGATTCAATTATAAAAAACATTCCAAATTTTGAATATATTCAAACGGTTCAAGATCGTTTTGAATTGACTTATTTTGCAGAACAGACAAACTCTGGTCGGACGAATGATTATGTGAATTTCATTAATAATAATCCTACAAGTAAATATATAACAGAGGCTCAAGATAATGTTTTTGAAAATGAAACAAAATCTAATACTGTTGATGCATATTCAAATTACATAGCTCACTATCCTTCCTATTACAACGTGAATACTGCTTGGAAAAAATTGTACAAAGTATACATGCATGAATATACAGATGAACGAATTAAGAAATTTAAAAAAGAATTTCCTGATTATCCATTCAAAGATGAATTAAGACGTGACATGGATTTAATAAAATTATTTTTATTCCCTTTCAAACGAGGAAATTTATATGGTTTTATGAATCATAAGGGAATCGAAATTTATTCTCCTCAATATGAATCTTTAAGTTTGTTTAGTGAAGGATTGGCTTTAGCGATGAAAAATGGTCAATATGGGTATGTAGACAAATTGAATAATGTAGTAATTCCATTTCAGTTTGATTTCGCTACAGATTTTATTGCTGGTCGTGCAATTGTGGAAGTTGGAGGTAAGTCAGGTGTTATAAATCGTTCTGGGAAATTTATTTTACCCTTAGAATTTATTGATTTAGGACAATACTCAGAGGGATTGATTTACGGAAGTAAAGATTCAATGTATGCATATTATGACATATACGGTAGAAAAGTGATTTCAGAACGCTTTACGGATGTATTCCCTTTCTCTAAAGGAAGAGCGAAAGTTGTTGTAAATGAAAAACAAGCATTCATTGATACTTCTGGAAATTTTGTGATTCAACCAACTCATAAAGAAGTTTTTTATTATTCAGATTCATTGTTAGTTTTTCGAGATAGTATTTTGTTTGGAATTAAAACATTGAATAATAAAATTGTTGTTAAACCAATTTATGAAAATATTTCGCCTCTTCACAATGGGCGTGCGATTGTTATTTATAACAATAAATTAGGCTACTTAAACGATGTTGGTGCAAAGGTTATTAAACCGATGTTTGATGCAATACCAAATTATTTACAAATGTGTGTTTTTCACGAACAATATGCTAAAGTTCGCATTAAGGGTAAATACGCTTTGATTGATAAAAATGGGAAGTATTTATTAAATCCTGAATATACTGGTTTAGGAGAGGTAGCAAAAATCATAGCTTTCAATAAAGGAAAACAATGGGGATATATGAACATAGAGGACAAATCGGTTACGATTTTACCATTATTTGACTTCGCATCTAGTTTTCACTATGGATTAGCGGTTGTGGATGTGAAAGGATTACAAGGGGTAATCAATGAAAAAGCAAAATGGATTATTCCTACCATTTTTACAAGTGTTAAATTAATTGCAGAGAATTTTTATTTGGTTTACAATGGTGCAAGTTATGGATTGTATTCGTTATCGGGTGATCAATTAATACCATTAGAATACGATCAAATCAGACCTATTTCTAATGACTTACTAGTATTAAATAAAGGAGATAAAATCTATTATTACCATTTGTTGGACCATAAATTAATCAGTCAAGCTACAGAAAATGAATAGTTTTTTGAATTTAATTGACCGATATAAATTTGGAATTTTAGCAGTTTTTATGCTATATATTGGAATATTCATGTACTTACAAATATCTTCTTTTGAAAAGTCTTACTTTATTGAACGTTGGTTCAGTGAAGACATGAAAAAGAAAAATGAAGTCATGCTTGAAATACAGCCTGAAAACATAGAATTGATGGATAATTTTTCTTCTTCTGTAAAAAATGTAGTGCGAGATCAGCAAGATACACGTCAAAAATCAATGGATGAATGGACAGAAGCTAAACCATCTAAAATGAGTGCGCAAGAAGATGTACGTTCAACTAAAGACATAGAACGATCTGTAAAAGAATTAGAAAAGCAATTTTTCAGTGAGACTGGTGGAGAGGAAAAAAGAAAAAAAATTATTGAAGAGAAAAATAATAAATTAGCACAAAAAAATGAAAGTAGAAGCAATTCGAAAAATACAGCAACAAAAACTGGTGGAGATAAAATATTTGGTGGTAACGTGATGGTGGATTGGGTATTAACAAGTCGTGATCCTCATCAAAATGACCCTTATTTTGTAAGAAATCCAGGTTATACCTGTGGTGATCATACTACTGGGTTGGTAACGATAAAAATTAAAGTAGATCAATCTGGCAGAGTAGTGGATGCTAAGTATGTAGCTGGGGCTAGTAATTCCGCAAGTCCTTGCATGATTGAACAAGCTAGGAAATATGCCTTGATGTCAAGGTTTAATTATTCAAATACAGCACCTGCACAACAAGATGGAATGATTCGTTATACTTTTGTTTCGCAGTAACAAGAGTTGGAAAATATTAATTTTAAAATAAAATAAAATGAGTAAATATCCTTGGAAGAAAATTAAAGATTATACGGATATCCGTTTTGAATTTTTGGATGGAATTGCTAAGATTACAATCAACCGTCCGAAGGTATATAATGCTTTTAGACCAGAAACGAATTTAGAGATGATTGATGCAATGAATATTGCACAAGAACGTCAAGATATCGGAGTGATTGTACTTACAGGTGAAGGTGATAAAGCGTTTTGTTCAGGAGGCGATCAAAATGTGAAAGGTGTTGGAGGGTACATTGGAACTGATGGTGTGCCTCGTTTGAATGTGTTGGATTTACATAAATTAATTCGCTCGATACCTAAGCCTGTAATTGCAATGGTTAATGGTTATGCCATTGGTGGAGGACACGTACTTCATGTTGTGTGTGATTTAACAATTGCTTCTGATAATGCACGTTTTGGTCAAACGGGACCTAAGGTAGGTAGTTTTGATGCTGGATTTGGTTCAAGTTATTTAGCACGACATGTCGGTCAGAAAAAAGCACGTGAAATTTGGTTTTTATGTGAGCAATATACGGCGGATGAAGCTGAAAAAATGGGGATGGTAAATAAAGTGGTTCCTTTTGATGAATTAGAAGATACAACTGTTCAATGGTGTAAAACGATATTGTCAAGAAGTCCAATGGCAATTCGTATGATAAAACGCGGTTTAAATGCAGAGTTGGATGGACAACGTGGATTGATGGAGTTTGCTGGTGATGCAACATTGATGTATTATCTAATGGAGGAGGCTCAAGAAGGAAAACATGCGTTCTTAGAAAAAAGACAACCGAATTTCCAACAATTCCCTAAATTTCCTTGATATAATGCGAAGTATCACGTTTATTATATTATTTCTGGTTTTTCTAATTCAATCTTGCCAAGAGAAAAATGATCTGAAGGCTGAATTGTTATTTAAGGAGGGGACGATAAAATTAAAATCAAATGCCAACGAAGAAGCCTTGATTCAATTTCGCAAAGCGTTAGGTTTGGAAGTGAGTGATTTATTGAAAGCTACCATTTATAGAAATATGTCTATTGCTTTTCAAAACGTAGAGAATATTGATTCGGCGACTTATTATTCTCGAAAGGGATATGAAGTTGCACCAAGTGATTCTTATATTTTCTATATGAATCGTGCAGAATACAATTTGTTAAGTAATGATGTACATACTGCGATACAAGATTTAAAAAGCGCTAAAGCTCTTGATCCTTTGCAAATGGAGGTGTATCAAACGCTCTGTTTAATTTATTCTGGAGAATATGGAGATGCATATTTTGAACCTCAATTATCGGAAGTTTGTGCTAAGAAATCAGTTAAATTGTCTCCTTCAAATACAACAAAGGAACAATTAGGTTCCATCTATTTTCAGAACGAGAAATACGTGGAAGCTGTTAAGATTTTTGCAGAATTATATTCGAAAGAACCAACAAACAAAAGATTTGAATTTTTCTTAGGTCAATCCTTATATTTTGCTGGAGATGAGCGTGGAGGCGAAAATCACATGAAGAAAGCAGCCGAACGTGATGAAGAATGTAAAGCGATGTACCATGAAATATTTGAAATCGGTCAAAACATAGATCATGAGTAAAACAATCATTGGAAGAAAAGATAAAATTGATATCCCTTTTTTATCTATTGAAAACATCCCTGTTAAAATTGACAGTGGTGCCTATTCTAGTTCAATACATTGTAGTTCGATTGAATTATTGGAAACAGATGAAGGTCAAATTTTAGAAGTGATTTTTTTAGATGAAAACAATGTTAATTTTTCAGGTAAGAAATTCATTTTTAACACCTTTAGAAAGAAAAAAGTGAAAAGCTCAACTGGAGATGAGCAAGAACGTTTTTTTATTCAATTACCAGTAGTTTTGTTTGATAAAGAATACCTGACCGATTTTTCGTTAACTCGAAGAAATGGGTTAAGAAACCCTATTTTACTTGGGCGTAAACTAACAAGTAATCATTTTGTTATTGATACAAGTATGACAAATGTTTCTTACAAACACAAGAAAAAGATCCATAAATAAAAATTGAAAAATTAATCAATCGTATGAAAATTGCCATTTTATCACGTAATACCAATCTTTACTCTACAAGACGTTTGGTTGAAGCAGCAGTGGAAAGAGGACACGAAGCACACGTGATCGACCACTTAAAATGTAACTTAGAAATTGAACAAAAAGGCCCATCTATCTTTTATTTAGATAAATATTTAGAAGGATATGATGCTGTGATTCCTCGTATAGGAGCATCGGTAACATTTTATGGCACAGCTGTTATACGTCAGTTTGAAATGATGGATGTTTTTTCTGCAGTTAGTTCTCGTGGTATTGTTCATTCACGTGATAAGTTAAGATGTTTACAAGTTTTATCCAAAGAGGGGATAGGTTTACCAAAAACTGTATTTACAAATTATTCACGTAACGTTGAACATGTAGTAGAATCCGCTGGGGGGGTACCTGTCGTTTTGAAATTATTAGAAGGAACTCAAGGATTGGGAGTTGTTTTGGCTGAAAATCAAAACGCTGCTCAATCTGTATTGGAAGCTTTCAATGGATTAAAGGCTCGTGTAATTGTGCAAGAATTCATTAAAGAAGCAAAAGGTGCTGATATTCGTGCATTTGTAGTAGATGGAGAAGTTGTTGGAGCAATGAAGCGTCAAGGAAAAGAAGGAGAGTTTCGATCTAACTTACATCGTGGTGGTTCTTCAAGAATTATTGAATTAACGGAAGAGGAACGAGATGTAGCAATCAGAGCAGCCAAAGCGGTTGGGTTAGGAATTGCTGGAGTGGATATGTTACAATCTGAAAGAGGTCCTTTGGTACTTGAAGTAAATTCATCACCAGGATTGGAAGGAATCGAAAAAACAACTGGAGAAAATATTGCAGGTAAGATTATTCAATTCCTAGAGAAAAATACTAATATATAATTCTATCACGTGAAAAAAATCGTCATTCTTGGGAAAGAGATATTACCAGGGAAATCGGAAGAATTGAATTTAGATGTTGCTCGTTTGCATACGAGTACACCTATCCAAGTACCTGTTATTGTTAGTCGTGGTTTAGAAGAAGGGCCTGTGTTGTTATTGATGGCTGGAATGCATGGTGATGAGATTAATGGGATGGAAATAATTCGTCGTATGATTCATAAAGGTTGGCATAAACCGACAAAAGGAACAGTTATTTGTATCCCGATTTTCAATATTTTTGGTTTTCTAAATGTTTCTAGAGAATTACCTGACGGTCGAGATTTGAATCGTTGTTTTCCTGGATCTAAAAGTGGGTCTTTAGCTAGTCAGTTTGCTTACCATTTCATGAAAGAAATCGCTCCACATACAGATTACATCATCGATTTTCATACAGGAGCAGCACAACGAAGTAACTTTCCTCAAATCAGATGTGTATTTAGAGACGATGAAAGTGTACGTTTAGCGAAAATTTTCAATCCTCCATTTATAATTCATTCTTCTCATATATCTAAAACAATACGAGAAGCAATGCATAGAAGAGGAAAGCATATCTTGTTATTTGAGGGAGGTAAAACAAATTCGATAGATGAATTTATCATCCATGAAGGGATGGAAGGGATAAAACGAATGATGCATACATTGGAATTACGTTCATTTAAATTAGATAAAAATGATCATCAATCGGTAATGATAAAGGCTACTAAATGGTTGAGGGCTAGTCATTCAGGGATGTTTTTGCCTGTGATTAAAAATGGGTCTCGTGTAAGTGAAGGTACTGTTTTAGGTTTAATAACTGATCCTTTCGGAAAAATAGAGAGAAAAGTTAAGTCAACTATTGAGGGTTATGTATTTTGTGTAAATGAAGCTCCAATAGTGAATAAAGGAGATGCTTTATTTAACATTGGATCACCAAAAGAAATTGTTCGAGAAGGGGTTGTTCACCAGGCTATTATCGATTAGATGAATTTTATATGCAACTAAAATAGAAGTTCTACGTTAGTATGAATGTGTAATCGTTCACAAAAGGTTAACAGTTCCTTCCATTTAATTTAAAATTTGCAAAATTAAATTTGGAATTGCTAGTTTTTTCGTCGTACCTTTGCACTCAATTTTTCGGGTTCATTCTAAAAAAGAAGGTTAGTAAACATGAGACAACTTAAAATTACCAAGTCGATTACAAATCGCGAAAGTCAATCTTTAGACAAATATTTACAAGATATTGGTAAAGAGGAATTAATAACAGCTGAAGAGGAGGTAGAGTTAGCTCGCAAAATTAAGCAGGGCGATCAACGTTCTTTAGAAAAGTTAACTCGTGCTAACTTACGTTTCGTAGTTTCTGTAGCAAAACAATATCAAAATCAAGGTTTAACTCTTCCTGATTTAATCAATGAAGGGAATTTAGGATTGATTAAAGCTGCACAAAAATTTGATGAAACACGTGGTTTTAAATTTATCTCCTATGCTGTTTGGTGGATTAGACAATCTATATTACAAGCATTAGCGGAACAAGCCCGTATTGTTCGTTTGCCTTTAAATCAAGTTGGTTCATTAAATAAAATTAATAAAGCTTTCTCTAAGTTAGAGCAAGAATTTGAAAGACAACCATCTGCTGAGGAATTAGCTGAAGCATTGGAAGTTCCAGAAGATAAAATTAAAGAAAGTTTAAATGTTTCTGGTCGACACGTATCTATGGATGCACCTCTTTCTACATCTGAGGATGGAGGGACATTGATGGATGTGATGGCAAATGCAGATTCTCCAAAAGCGGATCATGCATTGATGGCTGAATCATTACAAAAAGAAATTGAGCGTTCATTGAGTACGTTAACTGATAAAGAAAGAGAAATTATTCGTTTGTTTTTTGGTATCGGAATGAATCACGGGTTAACCTTAGAAGAGATTGGAGCTAAGTTTAATTTAACAAGAGAACGTGTACGACAAATCAAAGAAAAAGCGATTCGAAGATTACGTCATACATCTCGCAATAAATTATTAAAATCTTATTTAGGATAGTATTTACGGCTGTGACTTTTAGAAGTTCAGCCGTTTTTTGTTTATATATTAATTTTCAATTTTAACACATGGAATCTGCTGTAGGTTACGAAAAAGAATTAAACGCACACGTTCAAAAGGAGCGCGCTGCTGTAGTATTAGCTAGTAAAACTGGTGAATTGCTTTACGATAAAGGAATCGAATTAGTTTTATATAGAAATCATTTATTGGATAGAACTGTATCTGAAATTTTGAATTTACATGATTATTCAAAAAATGTTGTTGAGAAACCAGTAGACGTTTTTACAACTTCTGAATTAGCAACAGAAATTTACGAGATGAATTTAGCACCTTCTAAATTAGATATCGGAAAATTAGCTACAGAATGGATAGCTGAACAAAGTAATTTTGCTTCTAAAAGAGCATTTTTAGAAAATAAATTAGCTGGATTTGATGTTGTTTCTGCTGGAGGTTTAGAGCCTAGAGATGTTGTATTGTATGGTTTTGGACGTATTGGACGTTTAGCAGCTCGTGAGTTAATTAAACAAGCTGGTAAAGGTCAACAATTACGTTTGCGTGCTATCGTAACACGTGGTGCTTCAGATAAAGACATTATCAAAAGAGCATCATTATTAAGAACTGATTCAGTTCACGGTGCTTTTAAAGGAACAGTTGAGCCAGATTTAGAAAGAAGAGCTTTGATTATCAATGGACAAGTAGTTCAAATGATAGATGCTTCAAATCCTGAAGATATTGATTATACATCTTACGGGATTGATAATGCGTTAATTATTGACAATACAGGCGTTTTTACAGATAGAACAGCATTGTCTAGACATTTACAATCAAAAGGAGCTTCTAAAGTTTTATTAACTGCTCCTGGTAAAGAAATCCCAAATGTAGTTTATGGAATTAACCAAGGAGAATTAGATTTAGAAAATGAAAATATTTTCTCTGCTGCTTCTTGTACTACGAATGCAATTTCTCCAGTATTGAAAGTTATTCATGAAAAATTAGGTGTAATTAAAGGACATATAGAGACTGTACATGCATATACTAATGATCAAAACTTGTTAGATAACATGCATAAAAGTTCACGTAGAGGTCGTTCTGCTGCAATCAATATGGTTATCACATCAACAGGTGCAGGTGCAGCAGTAACTAAAGTTATTCCAGGATTAAAAGATAAATTAACTGCAAATGCTGTACGTGTACCAACTCCAAACGGTTCGTTAGCAATTTTGAATTTAAATGTTGAAAAGAAAACAACGGTTGACGAAGTGAATGCTTTATTAAAAGACGCTGCTTTGAATGGTGATTTAGTTAATCAAATATATTATTCATTTGATCCAGAATTAGTTTCATCTGATATTATCGGAAACACTTGTTGTTCAGTATATGATTCAAAAGCTACTATAGTTTCACCGGATGCAGAAAATGTTGTATTATATGCTTGGTATGATAACGAGTTTGGATACACGAAACAAGTTATTCGTTTAGCGAAATATGTAACTAAAGTTCAACGTAAAATTTATTATTAATAGTACGCTTATTTTATATAGAAACCTCGAAGTGATTCGAGGTTTTTTTTTGTTTAATTTTTTGATTTAAATCTATAGCCTCCTACTAAACGAATGCTTAAATAAGTCTGAGAGTATTTTAATGAAGAAAATTCAATAGATTTATTATCAAAATCTGTATGAAGCATTAAAAACCAACTAGGAGTATTATACCCTCCCATAACTCTAATATCAAATCTTGGAGCCAAACCAATAAAATACCTACCGTTTTGATTTGTATGAAAACTTTTTTCTTGAATTACTGCTCCATATCCTGCTAAAACACTACAATTCCAATAATTTTTCACATATGCAAATGCAATACCAGGAACCAAACCAATGTCAAAAGCACGAATTGCATAGGCACTAGTTTTAGTATTATTTAGATCAAACAAATAATTTGGAAGAATAGGGGAGTCATCGTTATTTAGTCCAAATGAATTAATTGTGCTTTTCAAATACCATGTATAAGCTAGTTTGTTAAAAACCGCAGTCTTCCCTCTTATTGCTGAAATAGTAAAATTCTTTTTATGAAAATACCACATATTTATTGAAAAGCTTTTAGTAACTAAGTTGCTTTGAATATCATTTGGATTATCATTATTAAATTTTGAAGGATTATATTCAAATGCATCTATTAAAGCAAATCCTCTATATCGATAAAAATCTACATCAAAAAAAACTTTTTTATACGTAAAATCAAATCCTAGATGAAAATATTTAGAATTTCCATAATTTTTAGCTGGTTTAATTGAACCAGGTAATTGAATATTAAATCTTAGTGAAAACCATTTATAATTACATCCAATACCATAAAAATCATGAATATTATTTCTGTATTTAGCTTTAATTGGAAGTTTATTATGAATAGTTTCAATATTGAAAGGCGCTGTATTAAATCCAATATCGTTATAAAAAACAAAGTTATTTCTATAATTAGTTACGGAAACAGAATCCTTTTGACTGAAACTAATCAATGAACTAAAAACATATAAAACGCTAAAAAACAATATTTTAATGTTTATTATATTACAAAAATTTTCTTTCATTGATATTGTATTCAATATTATTGCTAAATGTTAATTGAAGTTGTAAAAGTAATCTATGTAAATGAAATTTAAGTAGTGAATATTTATTAAATTTGTTTATATATGTAACTATTTTATGTTAATTATTAAGTTAATATTTTTATTCTCTACTTTATTTTTTTGCAATTATTTTATTGCACAATCTTCTGTATCATTAACTTCTGAAATAAACATTCAATTTAATGGAAAAGATACTACAACCAATAATAATGACACATTAGTGGTTAAAATATGTTTTGGTGATTCTTTAATTTTATCACCTAAATTTACTTATATCGATCCACAATTAGATACAACAAATAATTCATTAAAATATGAATGGATTATTGGTGGAATTGGATTTTACCAATCAAAATCAATTATATTCAAACCAAAATATAGTAATGGATACTATGTGACTTTAAACATTTATAAAGATTCATTGAAACTAGATTCAACACTTTTTAGAATTCAAGTTTCAGCAACACCACAATATAAAGCATTTAAAACTGTTCCAACAAATATTTGTATGGATAAAGTTGTTGATGTTTATATGCCTAAAAAAGATGGTACACACGACACAGATCCTATTTATTTAGCTAAAGGATTCTATGGTATTGGTGGACTATATAAAGCCAATACTGCAATCCCTGATGGAGAACAAGGAAAAGTTTTTGAATCAAAAATCTCAATTGATGATTTTGGAAATGAGGCTACAATTAAATCCAGTAAAGATATTGAACAGGTATGTCTTTCTATTGAACATTCTTTTTTATCTGATATTGAAATTGTTTTAACTTGTCCTACCGGAAAAAAAGCGGTACTTATCAATGCATTTAATGGAAATACTGATAATACAATTCCTGGAGGATTTGGTAGTAACAAAGTTATTTACTTAGGAAATGATTTAGATCTGGATGGTAGTGATCAACATGGAGAACCACATATGCAATATTGCTTTTCGTCAATCAATGCAAATTTCGGTTCAATGGGGGATGAGTTTTTAGTGGATAATACAATCAAAAATATAATAGGATTTGATGCAATGAACCCAAATGGAATATATATTCCAGAAGAAACATTTAATAGGTTTATTGGATGCCCAATAAAAGGAAATTGGACCATTTCAGTTTCAGATAATGTATCTGGTGATGATGGATATATTTTTGATTGGGGGATAATGTTTAATTCAAATTCTTTTCCAAATATTGAACATTATCAAAATACTTTAAAAAAGTCAGAGTGGGTTTTAGATCCACAAGGTGCAATTACAAATAATTCGCAAGACACAACATTTATTACACCTAAAATATTAGGTGCTAACACATATAATTACACTGTAATGACTGATTATGGCTGTACAGGAAAAGGATATGATACAACAATACATATAAATACCAAATTGTGCTTAAATATTCCAAATGTAATGAGTTTAAGTTCTAAAGAAGGAAATAATATTTTTTATATAAATACAGGTGATGTAAAAGAATTTAAATGTGATATTTACAATAGATGGGGTACGATAATGAGTACATTATCTGGTCAAAAAGATGGATGGGATGGTCATGATAAACACGGAAGAATTGTTTCTGAAGGTGTCTATTTTTACAAATTAAACATTACTTTTAATAATGGAAGTACAGTATCACAAGATGGTAATTTTCTTTTGATGCATTGATAGAATTAAAACTCTTAGATTATGAAAGGTGTAAAAAAAATTATAGGAGTCAACGGATTTGGTAGAATAGGGAGGTGTTTCACTCGTTTAAGTCTTGATAATCCATTGATTGATGTAGCTGTTGTAAATGATTTAGCAGATATTAAATCGTTAGCACACTTATTGAAATATGACAGCGTTCATGGTGGTTTAAAAGAAAATTTCAAAGTTATTGAAAATTCAATCCATTTTGAAAATGGTAAAATAATTCATTTTGTACAAGAAAAAGACCCTTCAAATATTCCTTGGGAGAAATATGGAGTAGAGTATGTTCTAGAATCGACTGGGTTATTTTTAACAAGAGACAAAGCTAATTTACATCTTCAACGACCTGGTGTAAAAAAAGTAATATTAAGTGCTCCAGCAAATGATGAAGACATTAAAACTGTTGTGCTTGGTGTAAACGAAAATACTTTAGAAGAATCTGATACAGTTATTTCAAACGCTTCTTGTACAACAAATTCTGCTGCACCTATGATTGAAGTTATTCGAAAAATAACTAATATAGAGAGTGCTTATATAACTACCATACATAGTTATACAACAGATCAGCGATTACATGATTCACCACATAAAGATTTACGAAGAGCAAGATCAGCTGCTTTATCAATAGTACCAACTTCTACAGGTGCAGCTAAAGCACTTACAAAAATATTTCCTGAGTTAGAAGGACATTTTGGTGGTTGTGGAATGCGTGTTCCAGTTCCAGACGGAAGTTTAACTGATTTAACATTGATTGTAAGTAATCCACCAACAGTAGAAGAAATTAATACTGCATTTAAAGAAGCATCAGAAACATATTTAAAAAATATTTTAACCTATACTGAAGATCCGATAGTCTCTGTTGATATAGTTGGAAATGCAAGTAGTGTCATTTTTGATAGTGATTTAACTCATGTCATTGGGAATATGGTTAAACTTGTTGGGTGGTACGATAATGAGGCAGGATACTCAAATCGACTAATAAATTTGATTGAAATATTATAATTTTAAAAGGATGTTGAATTAACATCCTTTTAAATTAAAACATCTATTTAACATAATATTAATTATAAGACAAATTATGTTTTTGAGTATGTATGATAAAGTAATTATATAATTTTTAATTATCGGTTATTAACGTGACATTAAGATCCTATCTCATATACCCAATGATTATTCTCCTTAATAAAAAAAGATTTCTCGTGAATGAATTTAATTTTATTTTTCTCTTTGAAATATGCTTTAAATTCAACAGTCCCATGATCGTCACCAATTTTGCCGTCTATAGTTTCAATAATTTCTAAATGATTCCAAGCAACAGATCTTGACCAACGAATTGTATTCTCAATATTATTAGGATCTCTATATTTTTGAGAATGACTTAATAATAAATAATCCCCCTTACACAACACAAATGCACTATATCTTGATCTCATAAGTTGTTCGGCAGATTCTGCTTGAAATATATCATCATGAATCAATTTACAACAATCTATGTATAAATTTTTATTCTTTCCACACGGACAAATAAAATCATTTGAAGTCATATATTATGTTAAATAGATTTCTGTATGATTAAGTTAAAAATCACCAATACGAATATGATCCGAATTAATAACAACTAATTTTTGCTTATAAAGCATACCAACTGCACTTTTAAACGTTTTTTTACTCATTCCTACTTCTTCACGTATTGTATCTGGATCACTTTTATCTGTAAGATTCATTCGACCATCATGTTCTGATAAATAATTAAGAATACGTTCACAATTATCATCCATTTTGATGAAGCCGATCTTTTCAAGAGAAATATCTAGTTTTCCATCTTCACGAACTTTTTTAACATACCCTTTACATCGTTCTCCATATCTAAGCGGTCTAACAATATCATTTTTATAAATCAAACCACTATACGTATCATTGACGATTACATTTTTACCTAATTCTGTTGTATTTGATATTAACAGATCTACTTCTTGATTTTCTTCTACTAAAACTCTTTCAAATTCTAAAAATCTACGAATTCTTGAAGATGCTACGAGTCTTTGTGTTGCTTCATCTAAATAGAGGTAAACAATATATGTCTTCCCCTCTTCCATTTTTTGATTTTGTTCTTTGAAAGGAACAAGTAAATCTTTCTCTATCCCCCACTCCATAAATGCGCCAAAATGACTCACTTGATTTACTTTTAAACAAGCAAATTCATTTATTTCAACTAATGGTTTAAGGGTGGTTGCAATTATTCTGTCTTCAGAATCAAGGTATAAGAAAACTGAAATTTCATCAGCTATTTCTGCACCTTCAGGTATATATTTTGTAGGTAATAATACAACATTGTCTTCATCATCTCCTAAATAAGCGCCTGGAGCAGTAAAACGTAATATTGTTAGCGTATTGAATTGACCAAGATGCATCATAATTAATAGATATATTTTTTATAAAGATAAATATTTCTTTTGTTTCTAGGATTTAAAACAACCTTTCCTATTTTTTATCGTTATATTAGAGAATCAAAAATTTAACCATGAAAAAACAACTACTACTTGTTGCTTTACTATTAACAGGAAAAGCATTTTCACAAAGTTTTACTCAATCCAATGAAGCAAGTGTTGGTTCATCAGTTTCGATGTATGTATGTGATTCTTTAACACCTAATTATGCGTCTACTAAAGGGTCGAATGCTGTTTGGGATTTTAGCAATTTGAGTATTCCAGATACGTTAAAAAAATCTTTAATATCTGTAGTTGATCCAAAAACAACCAAATACAATTCTTTGTACTCAACTTCAGACAAAGCTATCGTTTTTGAAAACTTCCTTACTTCTTATTACTCTTCTACTTCAAACAATCGTAGTTGTGTAGGGTATTTTTTTAGTAACTCGACGCTTGGTGATGTGCGTGCTGTATTTAATTCAGACCCAGAAATTACACACACCTACCCTTTTGGTGTAAATGCTATTCAACCTGATAATCTATCAGGTAAGTTATATTACAATTATCTTGGTCAACCTGTAACTCCAACTCCGACAGCTACAGGTTCATCTTTAGCAGAAGTAGATGCGTTAGGAACATTAAAAATTGACGCAAATCAAGTATTTAAAAACGTGCTTAGATATCATATTAAAGATTCGGTATATGCTACAGTTAATATACCTCCTTTTGGAGTTTTGAATGCATTATTAAAACGTGATCAATATGAATATTATGATTTAACGATCTCAAATCTACCTATTTATACATATTCTAATTTAAAAGCATTTGCACAACTTTCACCAGACCCTTTACTAAATAAAACAATAGTTTTAAGCAAATATAAAGGAGACAAAAATGCAAAACCTGTTGATTCAACTAATTCAATTAATGAAACTCAATTCTCAAAATTTAGCATTTATCCTAATCCTGCAAAAAACATTTTGTACCTATTAGGTGAAAATACTGATAATGTATCTATATCTATTTTAGACCAATCTGGAAAAACGATTAATACTTACAACTATACAAACTCATTGAATATTGAACATTTAGAAAAAGGAATTTACCTTTTTCAAATTAAAGGAGAAAATGGAATTGAAGTGATGAAATTTGTGAAAGAATAATTTGATAATCAAAAATTTAAAGAGGCTATTTCTTTGAGATAGCCTCTTTTTTATTTATAATAACTTTTAATTTTACAGTATATAAAATTCAAAAAAAACACTACATTTATTTTCAATTATACAAAAAATAATAACCTATGAATGAAATTATTTGTCCAAGTTGTAGAAAAGCATTTAAAGTAGATGAAGCTGGTTTTGCAGATATATTAAAACAAGTAAGAGATCAACAATTTAATGAAGAATTACAATCTAGGTTAACTTTAGCGGAGAAAGAAAAAGAAAATGCAATAAAATTAGCGGAAGCAAATGTGAAAAATTCATTTCAAGTTGAACTTTCAAAAAGAGATCAATTATTTACAGAGTTGAAGTCTAAAAATGAATTAATGTTAGTTGAGCAGTTAGCAAAAAAAGAACGTGAATTAGCAGAACAATTAAATAGAAAAGAGCAAGAAATTGCTGAAATGAAATCTAAAATCGAAAAATCAACATTAGAACAGCAATTAGTAGTATCAAATGCTATTCAAAAAGTAGAAAAGGAACGAGATGAATTATCGAATACCCTCAAAAGTAAGGAACTAGAAAAACAACTACACGAAAAGTCTTTAATTGAAAAGTTTAATACTGAACTTAAAACGAAGGAAGAAATTATCAAATTAAAGGATGAAGAACTCGCTTTTCGTATAGATATGAAAAAGAAACTTTCTACCAAAATGATTGGAGAAACCTTAGAGATACATTGTGAGAATGAATTTAATAAATTACGTGCAACAGCATTTCAAAAAAATGTTTATTTTGAAAAAGATAATGATGCACGAACAGGTAGTAAAGGTGATTATATCTATCGAGAAACCGATGAGGATGGAAATGAAATAATTTCTATCATGTTCGAAATGAAAAATGAGGGTGATGAAACGACAACAAAAAAACGAAATGAGGATTTTTTTAAAGAATTAGATAAAGATCGAAATGAAAAAAAATGTGAATATGCTATTTTAGTGACCTTGCTTGAATCTGAAAGTGAATTGTATAATTCAGGAATAGTTGATGTATCTTATAAATATGATAAAATGTATGTTATTCGTCCACAATTTTTCATTCCTATCATTACATTGTTACGAAATGCCGCAATGAACTCATTGACTTATAAAAGACAATTAGCATTTGAAAGAAAACAAAATATAGATATTACAGATTTTGAAGAAAACATAAATAAATTCAAGGAAAGTTTTGCTAAAAATTATGACTTAGCGAGTAGAAGATTTGATGAAGCAATAAAAGGGATCGATAAAACGATTGATCAATTACAAAAAACAAAGGAGGCATTATTATCCTCTGAAAACAATTTGCGAATAGCGAACAACAAAGCTGAAGATTTGACGATTAAAAAACTTACGAAAGGGAATCCAACTATGCAAGCAAAATTTGATGAAATTAAAAATCAAAAGGAAATTGAATGAAAAAGGAATTTATGACTAGTCCTAAATAAGCGATACAGATTATTAAAGACTAAAATACATAATTATATCCCAGTAAACACGTGTTTACTGGGATATTTGTTTTTATAAGTTTTTATTTTGATTCTATTTTGTAAATGCA
>CANGOA010000036.1 GCA_947455255.1 Flavobacteriia bacterium
ATTAAATTGTTTTGCAACAGGAGATGAATATTACAACTGGCTTCATGATATTAATGGATTTACAATAATAAAAGATACTAAGACAGGATATTGGGTGTATGCGAAATTATCACATGATGTACTTATTCCAACTTCATTAATTCCAACTATAGATAATCCACAGTTTGGTGATTTAACTCCCTGGATAAACATATCGAAAGCAAAAATTCACGATAAATATTTAAATTCTGATGTAACTTCATCCCTAAATAAATTCCAAAAAAAAAGATCTGGGAATGTAGAAGGTGTAATAAATAATATAGTAATTTTTATAAAATTCAACGATCAAAGTTATTTTAAAAAAAACACACAATATTTTGACACACTTTATAATGATTCTACAATGAATTCAGCTTCACTTCATTCATATTACAAGGAAGTTTCTTTTAAAAAATTTACAATTAATTCATATTTTTATCCAACAAGTCAAGATAAAAGCAAACTATTATTTTACCAAGATCAAAATACTAGAGAATATTACCAACCCTATGATTCAGTATCAAACCCAATGGGATATAGGCCTGAAGATCGAACGATTAGAGAACACCAATTACTTCAAGATGCTATAAAATCTATTGAAAAAAGTATTCCAAGTGATTTAAATTTAGATTTTAATAATGATGGATTAATTGATAATGTTTCCTTTATTTTACAAGGAGCTCCTGACGGATGGAATAGTTTATTATGGCCTCATAGATGGTTAGTGCCAAATGGTGTTACGGTAGCTGGATATAAATTTCAAGATTACAATTTTTTATTAGAAAGTAGTTCTGATGTTTCTGTTCTTTGTCACGAATTCTTTCATACTCTTGGTGCTCCAGATTTATATCATGGAAGTCAGGATGGACTAGAGCCTGTGGGGATTTGGGATATAATGGCCACTACAACTAAGACACCTCAGTATATGAATGCTATGTCTAAGTATCTTTATGCTGGTTGGATTGAAGATTTTAATCCAATAACTAAGAATGGTGTTTACTCATTAAATCCTTCTTCATCTTCAAAAAACAATATGTATACTTATCAAGTACCAAATACAAATGAATATTTGGTATTTGAATATAGAAAAAATGAAGGTTTATTCGAATCTAACCTACCAGGATCAGGGTTATTTATTTATAGGTACAATATGAATATAAATGGTAATATAAGTGGCCCACCAGATGGTGTCTATATTTATAGACCAAATGGAGATTCTAAAAATAATGGTGATATTAAAAACGCTTTATTCTCCAAGGAATCAGGAAGAACACAGATGAACATTAATACAGATTCAAAACCTTATCTTTCAAATGACTCACTAATTAATATTGATATTTATAATGTTACTGAAGCAAATAACACAATTAGTTTTACTATTGGAATTACGGATTCGTTAGCGTCAAATTTTGAGACAAATAATAGGTATTATTGCACTAATTCAACAATACAGTTTATAGATAAATCAATTGGTAGTCCTGTTGCGTGGAATTGGAGTTTCCCTGGTGGAAATCCAAGTTCATCCAATGAACAAAATCCAATAATAAGCTATTCTAAAAATGGTAAATACAATGTTGGATTATCTGTAAAAAATAGTAAAGGATTAGAAAAAACAATCGTTAAAAACGAATATATTACTATTGATAGTTTTACAATTAACCTACCACAAAAATTAAATGTTCAGTGTGGTATTAATAATACAATTACAACTGAAATCTGTAATGAATCTAATTTAAATATCAAATACGATTGGTCACCAAAAACAGGTTTGTCCAATTTTAATTCTTTGAATCCAATTGTAAAAATTACAGAAGACCAAACATATATTTTAACAACAACAAGTGGAAACATTTCAATTAGTGATACAATTCAGATTAATGTTGAAAAACCTAAAATCATAAATCTTCCTGATACAGTATCTTGTAATTATGGAGATAGTATATTGGTAAACTTTAGTACAAATGTTGATTCAAAAAAACACATTTACACCAATCAAAATGATATAAAAAAAATAAATTTTAGTATTGGAGATTTTGGGCCACATATAATTAAAAACATTTTTAAAGACCCAATTAAGTATGAGAAAGATCTAAACAATCAATATAATGGATGCAATACATTCCCGGAAAATTCTTTTAAAAATAAAACTGCATTAATTAATCGTGGAACTTGCTCTTTTTCAGGTAAAGCCTATAACGCACAAATTGCAGGGGCAACAGGAGTAATAATCGTAGATAGTATCCCGAAAAACGGGAATTTTTTATCATCATTTACAGGGATTGTACATGCCTCTGATATTACTATCCCAGTAGTTCTAATTAATTATGAAGATGGGTCATATTTAAAACAATTGATAAATAACATAAATGATGTATCTATTAACGTTGGTTCAGATGAAGATGCATTACTAGTAGAAAGTGATGATAATATTGAAACAAATCAATTATCAAAATTTCAATTTAGAACTTCACCTAAAAAAAGTAAATATATTAAATTCATGATTTCAACATTTGTTGGGTGTAGTTCAATCGATTCAATATATATTCACGTCAATCCAAAAAACACACTAGAAGTCAATAAATTAGATGTTGAAAATTTCGAAATTTATCCTAATCCTGCAAATGAATATATAATCATAAAAACGGATAAATCTGAAAATAAAAACTTTGAAATATATTCAATTTCTGGAGTTAAAATGATAACGGACAAGCTAACAAGTGAAAATCATAAAATTTCTACGATTTGTTGGTCTAAGGGTATCTATTTAGTTAAAGTGATTAATAATAGTGATGTACAAATCAAAACTATTGAAATAGAATAAATACATTTTTTATATTCACTTTTTTTAATAAATACTCATCAATTCCTATGTCTTTACTGTAATTAGTAAGTATTTTTGCATCATTATTCTATTTGTAATTTTTAAACATGAAAAAACTTTTATACTCCCTTTTTTCAATGAAATTAATGGCTTTAGCCATGCTCATATTTTTAATTGCAATAGGTAGAGCTACAATGCTTGAATCAAAATACGACATTCAAACAGCTAAAATATTGGTATACAATGCTCGTTGGTTTGAAGTGTTATTAGTGTATTTAATGTTCAACTTAGTTGCAAATATTTTTCGTTATAAAATGTTTCAGCGCGAGAAAATGGCTATGTTGACTTTTCATATTTCTTTCATTGTTATTTTGATTGGGGCTGGTGTAACTCGTTTTTTTGGTTTCGAAGGCTTAATGACTATACGTGAAGGAAAGACGAGTAATTTTATTTATGTTTCTGATCCGCATTTATGGTTTAGAATCAATGACCGAGTAAAACAATATGAAGTAAATCGTAAAACATTTTTATCCGAAGAAACAAATAACAATTTTGAAATTGACGTAGATTTCCCAAATCATCAAACTCCGATTACAATTGAATATGTAGATTTCAAGAAAAAACAAGTGGATTCATTGGTTATCAATGATTCTATTAAAAACGGCGTATTGGAAATTGTTACAGATGGAATGAAATCTAATTATATTTCTCCAAATGGTTTTGTAATGGTGGGGGATAATGCACTTTCTTTTGAGAAAAAGAATTCTATGCCAGGAATTGATGTGACAAAGGTAAATGGAAAATTAATGGTTAAATCGAAATTGCCAATCCAATATTTACCAATGGCAAGTATGATGAAATACCGTCAATCTGGTCAAAATCCACCAGAAGATGCATTTACGAAAATACCTACAGATAGTTTGGTTCCATTTTTATCTACAACACTTTATGTGGTAGGTGGACAACAATTCGTTTTCAAACGCGAAGTTCCTCATGCGAAAATGGTAAAAATGTCTTCAGGAAGAAAGGATGTTGGAATAGATATATTATCCGTTAAAGTTACCGATGGTTCAAAATCAAAAATCGTAGAATTAGTGGGTGGAATTGGTCAAATACCAGAACATACTGTTTTTAATTTTGCAGGTTTGACCTACGAAATGGAATATGGTTCGTCCAAAATCTTCTTGCCATTTTCAGTTGGGTGTAAAGATTTTCGTTTAGCACATTATCCAGGTTCGCAAGTTGCTTCTTCTTTTGAAAGTGATGTGACAGTAATTGATACCGCAAACCAGTATTCTAAAGACCATACTATTTTTATGAATCACGTAATGGATTACGATGGATATCGTTTTTTTCAATCGAGTTATGACCAAGATGAAAAAGGAACACGCTTGAGTGTAAACCATGATTTCTGGGGGACAAACATCACGTATTTAGGATATTTATTAATGATGATAGGAATGGTTATGTCTTTATTTGCTCCTATAGGAAGATTCAAAGAATTGTTAGGTAAAATAAATAAGTCGAATGCTAGAAACGCAATGATGTTGGTTTTACTTTTTGTAGGAATAGCAACAACGAAGGTTCAAGCACAAGATGAGCATGCTGGTCATGATCATCAAAAACAAGAAGCTCCGAAAGATGTTTTTCACATCATGTCGGAAGAACATAGTGATGAATTAGCAACATTGTTAGTGCAGGATTATGATGGTCGCATCGTACCAATTCATACCATGTGTGATAATTTACTACGTAAGATTTACGGTAAGAACAAGTTTGAGAAAAACAATGCTGTTCAAACTATTTTCAGTATGCATATGTATCCCCCACATTGGATCAATGAAAAAATTATATCTGTTCCTTCTGTATTGAGAGAACCTTTGAAATTAGATAAATTCGCTAGTTACGAAGGTTTGATTGACCAGGCTGGAAACTTTAAATGGATGGATAAATACAACGCAGCACATCAAAAGATGGAGTCTAAACGTTCAGAGTTCGATAAGAAAATCATTAAGTTGGTAGAACGTTTTCAAGTAGTTGGTTCGATATTCCAATGGACCTATATGAAAATTATTCCTTTAAAAAACGACACTAACAATGCTTGGTATGTTCCTTTAGACATGAGTTTGATGCAAAAAGATTCAACTTCGTCTAAATTAGCAATGCAATATTTTGTAGCAGTTAACGATGGTGCTAAAGCTAATTCTTTTGGTCAAGCAACAGACAAATTAGCAGCACTTAAGAAATTCCAACGAGCTACGTCTAAAAAGATTGTTCCCTCAGAATCAATAGTTAAGATGGAGGTAAGCTATAACAAAATGAACATCTTCAAGAATACGATGTATAGTTATTTTACCTTGGGATTGATTCTATTAATTATCTATTTTGTTCGTGTATTCATCACACCTTCCGAACAAACAGAAAAAAGATTCCGTAAAATAGCATTGCCATTCATTGTACTAATGGGAGTTATCTTTTTATATCATGGGGCAGGTATTGCAATGCGTTGGTATATTTCGGGACATGCACCTTGGAGTAATGGGTATGAAGCAGTGGTTTTCATTTCATGGGTAGCAATGATTGCTGGATTTGTTTTCTCTCGTAAAAATGGAGCCGTTCTTGCAGGTACCGCAGTGTTGTCTTTCTTCATTCTGTTTGTAACGGAGTTAAACTTAATGGATCCAGAGATTACACCTTTGCAACCTGTATTAAAATCCTATTGGTTGATGATACACGTAGCGATTATTACAGGTAGTTATGGTTTCTTAGGATTAGGAGCAATTTTAGGTTTCTTAAATCAGGTAATGTATATTTTTAGGAATTCTAAAAATGGTCAGCGAATTACGAAGCAGATTAATGAAATCACTGCAATTTCTGAATTAACAATCACCATAGGTTTGTTTATGTTGACGATTGGAACATTCTTAGGAGGGATTTGGGCGAATGAGTCGTGGGGTAGGTATTGGGGATGGGATCCAAAAGAGACATGGGCGTTGGTATCTGTATTAGTGTATGCAATTTTATTACACTTAAGATATATTCCAGGATTAGCTGGTAAGTTTACATTCAACCTAGTTAGTTTTTGGAGTTATGGAGCGATTATCTTTACCTTCTTTGGTGTCAACTTCTATTTAGTTGGATTACACTCGTACGCTCAAGGAGAAGGATTAGCAGAAGTTCCAGATTGGATTTTTTATACCGTTGGATGCTTTGCTTTGTTTTCGTTTCTTTCTTGGTGGAGAAATCGTAAATACACCAAAATTTTAAATATAGAATAATGAAACTCGATATCCTTGCTTTCGGAGCACATCCTGACGATGTAGAATTATCTACATCAGGAACTATTTTAAAACATATTGCACAAGGTAAAATAGTTGGTATTGTAGATCTAACACAAGGGGAGATGGGTTCACGAGGAACTATAGAAACTCGTTACGAAGAAGCGAAAAATGCTGCTAAAATCTTAGGAGTAACTTATCGTCACAATTTAAAAATGGAAGATGGTTTTCTTTCCAACACGAAAGAAAACTTACTAAAAATTGTAGAGCAAATTCGTTTATTGAAACCGGAGATTGTCTTAGCGAATGCGATAGAAGACCGTCATCCGGACCATGAAAAAGGTAGTAAACTTGTCTCAGAAGCTTGTTTTTTAGCTGGACTAGTAAAAGTGGAAACAACATATAACGGAATAAAACAAGAAGTATATAGACCAAAAACTGTTTATCATTACATTCAAGATCGATATATCAAACCAGATTTTGTAATCGATGTAACTGATTTTTACGAACAGAAAATGCAAGCTATCTTAGCTTATAAAACACAATTTTTTAATCCTGGACAAGATGGACCAAAAACCCCCATTTCAGGTCAAGATTTTCTTGATTTCTTAACTGGAAGAATGTCTGAAATGGGAAGAGCAATAGGGGCGAGATATGCTGAAGGTTTTACTGTTGAACGCACCCTAGGAGTTGAAAATTTATTTACATTAAAATAGTTTATTCTTGAATTTTCTTAAGGAATTAATTACACTATTTCCTTTTGATAGTTGTAAATAAGTATATTCTTTTTTGCTGAAATTGTTATTAAATTGTTTAACGTTTTGAATAGAGGAACCACCAAAATCAAGAATTAGATTGTTTGAGGAATATTTCTGAATTATTTGATCAATCAAAAAATGCATTGCACCATTTTTTTTTCCTTTATCATTTACACCACCTTTATGATATATAATTCGATTATTTGTAAAACTAAAAAAACAGGAGGCAACTAATTCAGTATGAAGATATACTTGAAATATTTTACCTTTATCAGCATTCAATGTGTTATTTATAAGTTTATGTAATATTATATAATCATTTTCACTTGTGTTTTTTATAAAAACACCTCGATTATCTCGAAACATATTTACAACTGATTCTATATCATTTGACTCTATAATTCTGAGGTTTTCTTTAGTAGCTTTTTTTAAATTTCGTTTTAAATTACTTGAATAATCTTGTATTATTTCAGAATATGAAATTGATAAATCAACAAATTGACAAGTATTTATAGTGAATGTAAAACGATCGGGTACAAGTTTTACATTTGAATTTAAACTAAAGTCGAATGATACAATATTTGTTGGGAAATTATCATAAAACTGTTTAATTATTTCATTTGTTAATTCATTTTTTGAAAATATTCCTAATTGCATTGTATAAATAGGTGAAAACCAATAATAAAATCCAAATTTTCGATTTGAAGTTATTGGAAAAACATAAGAATAATCATCACTAATTAATGCGTACCAAGAAGGGAAAGTTGCGTCTAAATACCAAGAATATGCATAAGCTAATCCATTTATTGATTGCTCAATTGTTTGATCCCATCGAACTTTATCAATTTGATGATTACTTAATAACTTAATATTTGAAATACTCATTATTTAAAAAGTGATTGAATAATTTCTAATTGTTTTGTTTGACTATAATATGAATCATCCTTTAGAATTGGAAATGAATAAGTTTCATCAAGACAACTAAAAACTTTATTCATTAAATCTTCAGCTGAATTAAATGATATAATTTGCTCATTTAGCTCATCATCAACGCTGTAGGATAATGGGACAAAACACAATTTTGAAAAATGAATAGCATCATTTACTCCACCTGAGACCTTGGTTTTACCATAAATTTCTTTAGAAAGTTGAAAAACAGTATGGGTAAACATTGGACAAATAACTATATCTGCAATTTGAAAATAAGACTGATATACCTCTGCATTTAATGTATCGGTAAAACTTATAATATTCAAATTATTGGTGGTGTGACTTTTTAACTTTTTAATAAAATTTTGATTATGATTAATATCATTAACTCCTAAAAAAACTAAATCTAAAACATAATTAAGTTGAGAAGTACTTAACAATTTTACAAATTGCTCAATTAAAGTAAAATCTTTGCGTAATGGATCAACTTTACCTGGAATAACAATTGTTTTAGATTTAGAGAGTACTTTATTTAACAGAGTTGTATCTCCTTGAAAATTTAATGGGAACAACTGAATATTATTTGTGTTTATATTAAATTGTTTTTTAGCATAATTCAAGGTTTGACTTGAAGGAAAAAGAAAACAATCTACTTTATCGAGAAATTTTTTACGTTGAAGAAACTCAAATCTATAAAACTCTTTGATTAAAACTCGAATATTTGATAAACTAAGCTTTTTATCTTGAAAATTATGGGACCAATAAAAATTTGAATTATGTACTCGAATTAAAATAGGAAGCTTTAAATGAAGTTTGTTATAAACATTAAATTTTCGTTGTAACGTGTTTATTAATAAATAATCGTGCTTATTAATTTTATCTACATTTCTTCTTAAAAATTCTTTGTCTGATTCTTTTGAACTTTTTAATTCAAGTGAAAACGATTTCTCAGAATCGAGATTTATTCCAGACTCTTCAAAAATTTCAAGCGTTGTTAAAATAGTTATTTCAAAATCAATTAATCTAGAAAATAATTGGAAAGTAGCACGGAGAACTTCTGCATGACATTCTACTTCCAAAACTGCGATTTTCATGATTTTTTATTTTCCAAAAAACAAAGTATTTAACTTAAATGCTTTATAACAAATATAGGCAAAATATAAATTTACAGCCAGTTCACTAATAATTGTAGCATATGCCGCGCCTTCTATTGAAAAATGTGGTATTAACAAAGCGTTTAAAATAAGATTTATTAGTAATTCAATTGAATAACCTACAATAAGCGATTTAAATTTATTAGATAATAACAAAATCATTGCTGCAGGACCTGTTAAAATACCTAAGATTGCTGATACACAATACAAAGTTATACTGTAACTATGTAAATTATACAAATCAGATTTGTAAAAGCTAAGAAAAATTGGACTTAAAGTTATAACTATAATTAATAGTATTAAACTGATTGGAATTGCAAATCGAAATACTTTATTCAATTCTTTACGAACTAAATCAAAACGTTCCTGTGCAATTATTTTTGAAATTTTAGGACTGAAAATTAACAAGGAACTGCTCATCACTAAATGCAAAATATGTGACATTTTCATATATACATTATTTACACCAGCATAATCTGAACCAAGATAGTAGGCCATTTGAATTGCATCCGTTTTTGAGAATAAAAGATTTATTGAATTTATTGCAAGAAGAAAATAAATAGCTTTATTAAATTTTTTTTGAGGTAAAATATATGAATTTAACTCTAAAGAAATTTTTCTTTTTCTTAAATAATAAGATAGTAGAAATGTAATTGTACTAGCTATAAGAAATGAAAAAATTACTACAAGTATTGATTTTGAGATTTGAGAAAAAACAAATATCAAAACAATAAATAAAATTAATCGAACAATTTTATCATTTAATTGTGGTAAGATTGTTTCTTTAAGACTATATAGAAAATTCGTATTTACAAGTGTTAATCCTATTACTGGTAAAATAAATGCAGATGAAATTACTAGGTATGATATGTTTTTTTCTTGAAATGGGTAAAAAATGCCTAATGTCAATAACAAAACTGAAATTATTAATGAATTAATTAAACTTCTTCTTGTAGCAACTTTATACAATCCAAATCTTTCTTGATCTGTTTTAATTTTGGGAATCTCGATGGAAAACAATTGGTTGTATCCCATTAATGAGAAAATTGCAAACATATCCAATGTTGAGTATACTAAAATGTATTCCCCATAAATCTTAGCATCGAATATATTTGTTAATACAATACTAACAAAAAACGAAAGACCAAATCCACTTATTTGTATCAAAAAACTTTTGAAAGATGGAGATTGAATAAGTGTTTTAATTTTTTGCATCTAGTTTCTAAGTCTTTTTTAAAATACTATTAAGTGTCTCAATGGAATAATTTAGTGGAAAGAAAAATAAATTATGAATATAGTAATTTTCTTTATTGTTTAAATTTTGATGTAACGAAATAGAAAAATGCGAAATGTCCAAAATTAATTTTGTTACTCGATCATAATAATTGCATGTATAACCCATTAAACAAATTTCATCTATCACAGCATAAAAATCATTTTGGTGATGTCTATATTCAATTTCAATCATCAATATTGGATTAAATCGACTAATTATTTTTTTAGCTCCACGAATAGCTTGTAATTCATGTCCTTCAATGTCTATCTTGATAAAATTAATTTTAGAAATTTCATCACCTAATAGTTCATCCAAAGAAATGGTATCAACATTAACTGTAATTAATTTAGTTTGACCTTTCTCAGGAAGCAAATCTAATTTCGCGCGAGTTTCATATTTTTCTGAATTAATATATGGAATATAAAGTTGTGATTTTCTAGTTTGATCACTTACTGCATATGGATAAACTTGAATCTTCGGGTATAAAATCTTAAGTCTTCTGAATAAACTTGGAATTGGTTCAAATGCAATAATAGATTTTGTTTGAATTATTTTCTGAAAAAAATAGCAATATTCACCATTATTTGCACCTATATCAATTACCATAGATTCACTATTAATAATATAAGGCAATACTTCGAATTCTTGATCAACTTTTCCATTTAAAAAAATGGATTTATATAAGTTGTAATTTTGTTTTCTTGCTCTAGATGGTAAAACATTATAAGCAAATAAATCAAAAAAAAATTTGATGTTTTTTTTTATCCAATTCATACTTAACTATTTTACTCCTGTTTTTTTCTTCAAAAATGAGATACCGTTATGTAAATATTCTTTTGAATTAGGCTCTAAATTGAAAAAATACAAAACTGAAAAAAATGTTAATAATATATAAGTTGTTTGAGAAATTATACTCAATATAGGATTTGAAAAAATAGGAAAGATTAAATAATAACCAAAAAGTGTAAGAGCAAAAACAAGAATTAAATATACTTGTTTAATCGTAAAAGGGTGAATCTTATAAACGAAATATACAAATAATAACCTACCAATATTATAAAAAACGTAGGAAATTGAAGTAGATATCGCCGTTCCAATAATGCCGTATTTTGGTATCAAAATTAAATTTAAAAAATAAACGATACCAATTAGTAATATCGTAAATATAATATCAAATTTATACTTTTTAGAAGTAATAAAAATTGTTCCATTAATTCCAAAATACATATCTAACATTTTACCCAATATTAAGAATAAAAACACCCACTTACCAACGATATATTCTTTTGGTAAAAAGGTGAATAATTCATTAATGTTTAACCAAATTAATAAAAATAAAAACAAAGCTATAAATAGAGAAACAGAGCTAACCTTTTGATATAACTCACTCATTTTTAACATATCTTTATTTTTCCAATGCTCAGAAACTAATGGTGAACTTACACGAACAATTGAACGGTAAGGAACCATTAATGCACTTGTTAAAAATATTATTTGTGTGTAAATTCCTGTTTCTGTAAGGCCAATATAAGATGCTATCATTAATGAATCTAATGTGACAACAACCAACGCTCCTAATGAGTTAACATAATTATATAAGCTAAAAGCAAGAATAATTTTTTTAAATCTTCTAGGAATTTGTATTGTACTTAATGAAAAGGTAATTTCTTGCTTTTTTAGTAAATAGACTAATAAAATCAATGCTGGAATAAAGTATACTATAAAATGAGATATTAAAAAAAAATTAAAAGTAATTACATGATAACCATAAAGAAGTAATAAAATAAAAATAATAAATCTTAATAATATTTCATTTGCAAAAACACCTAGGATGTTTTTATACATACCTCTTAAATAATTATCAAACAATAAAAAGAAAACATTTCCAATACCTATAGGAATAATCCAGTAGTAATAATCTACAAATGCTTTTGATTTTTCTTGATAGTGAATATTAATTGAATCTTTGAATAAGATTGACACAATAACAAAAAAGAAAATACCGACACTTACAATAATAGAAGTTAATAGTAAAAACCCATGATTTTTCTTTTCTTTATTTCTGAAAAAAGGAAAAAATTTCCAAACAGCATAGACTGTACCTAAATTAGCACATTGAGCAAAAAGTAGTCCAACAGAAATGATTAAATTAATTAACCCTACTTGCGCTGATGTTAGAAATAATATAAAAAATACACCACGGTTTAAATAACCTAAAATCAATCCTAAATAGGATAAGATCATTGTTCTCAAAGCGTCTTTTTGAATTATCCCCATAAGTCAATATTGATTTTCAAAGTTAGTTAAATAGTTATCTTTTTGGAAGAATACAAAAAAAATAAGGTTATATAAAAAGAAATCAATATTTTTACTTAAAAAAAGATGTGCGCAATTCATGGATTCATTGATCAATCATTAAGTGAAAATCAAGGAAATGATGTAATTCTTTCCATGTTGCAAGCTTCCATACATCGAGGACCAGATTTTCAAAATTATTTCAGAGACAAATGTACAATATTAGGTCATAATCGTTTAAGTATTATTGATTTAAAATCAATAAGTAATCAACCAATGATTAGAGAAAATTATAGTATTTCTTTTAATGGAGAAATCTATAATTATTTAGAAATTAGAAAAGAACTTATCGATCAAGGTTTTGTATTTCAGACAGATTCAGATACCGAGGTCATTCTTTATTCTTATATGTTTTGGGGCAAAAATTGTGTTTCAAGATTTTTGGGAATGTGGGCATTTGTTATTTGGGATTCAAACAAAAATGAATTGTTTGGTTCTAGAGATCGTTTTGGTATAAAACCTTTTTATTACATAGAGAAACAAAATAAATTTTATTTTTCATCTGAAATAAAAGCATTACGAAAATCGCCGATTTTTTCTAATGATTTAAACTATAATCAAGTTAATCGCTCTTTAAATATGGGATGGATTAGCTTTGGAGAAGAAACCTTTTTTTCTGGAATAAAAATATTACCTCCAGGTAGTAATTTCCATCTAATAAATGGGAAATTAACAATTCAATCATACTGGCAAATCAAAAACATTGACTCAAAACCATTAAGTGATGAGGAATACGTTTATCAGTTTAAAGAATTATTTAATAATTCTATCGACTTACATTTGAGAAGTGATGTTCCGTTAGCAGCAACACTTAGTGGAGGAATAGATAGTTCATCAATTGTTTGTGATATTTTAAAAAATAAAAAATCATCGAATTTAAACACTTATTCAATTTATTACACAGGTGAAAATGCTGTTGATGAACGACCATTTATTCAAGAAATTATAAAAAAATATCCTTCTCAATTTACATCACATTTTTACTCACCATCTGAAGGAGAAGTTGAATCTGTATTGCATGATGTTATGTACCATTGTGATTTTCCAATGTTAGGTTCTTCACCAATTTCACAATACTTTATCATGAAACGCATTGCTAAAGATGGTGTTAAAGTAGTATTAAGTGGGCAAGGAGCTGATGATTACTTAGGCGGTTATAACCATTCAAACTATAGGCTTTACGCTGATATGTTACGAAATGGTCAATTATACAATTTATCTAAATCTTTGGTTCGACACAAAAAAGATCAACAGCTTTCATTTGGAAAAATGATTCCAATAGTTGCAAAAAGTTTGTTATCAACTTTTATGAATGAAGAAAGACTATATACCTTCGAACAGAACAATTATTACCCGCAAATTTTAAAAAAAGGATTATCATCAAGCTCTTTAGATTTTGGGGAATTACATTTTGACAATCGATTTAACTCATTCCATGAAGTATTAATGAAATATTCAAGTTTACCGAGCCTATTACATTATGAGGATCGAAATTCAATGGCTGCATCCATCGAAAGTCGAGTACCATTTTTAGATCACAGATTAGTAGAACTTGGTTTTCAGATGCCAAATAATGTAAAAGTTAAAAATAATGAATCTAAATGGGTGCTTAGAGAGTCTATGAAAGACTGTCTACCTCAAGCCATACGAGACAGGAAAGATAAAAAAGGATTCGTAACGCCTGGAGAAGTAATTTGGTTACGAAATTCATTAAAACATCTTCTAGAAATTGATTATAAATGTCTTGATTTTTTAGATAAAGAAAAAACTCAAAAAGAAATCGACACTTTTTTCAAAGGAAATAACTCAAATGCATCATTTATTTGGAGAATTGCTAGTCTTAATTATTGGATAAAAAATTTTAATTAAATTATGGATAATCAAAAATATTACGAAGAATACGATTGGTCGAATTTCAAAGATGCCTCTCTTAATTATGATACTATTGCATCTTTAATACCTAAAAATGTTCAATCAATTATAGATATAGGGTGCGGTAACGGATTAATTACTAATCGATTAAGTGAAAAATATGATGTTTTAGGTGTTGACCGTAGTTTTGCAGCATTGGAAAATGTAAAATGTAATAAGCTTCAAGCAAGTTGTGATGAGATTGGTGTAGAAAATAAAAGTTTTGATTTAGTATTAAGTAGTGAGTTACTAGAGCATTTAGATGACAAAACATTCAATAAAACAGTAAGTGAGCTTAAAAGGATTTCAAAAAAGTATTTATTATTATCCGTACCATTTGACGAAAGCTTAAATAAAGGCATGGTTCAATGTCCGTCTTGTAAATTAATTTATCACAGATGCTACCATATGAGACGATTTAGCTTAAAAAGTTTTGAGCAATTATTTCCTGAATATAAAGTTATTACATACAAAACATTTGGGATAAATGTACGCGTATACAATGAAACTATTTCCAAAATAAAGCAAAAACTGACACCGGCCTCAGCTTGGATACCTTATTATATGGCCGCGAAAGGTCAACGTGATACATTTTGTCCAAAGTGCGAAACAAAATTTGCTTATCCCTATAGATTTAATCCAATTGCATTTGGTTTAGATTGCCTTAATGCACTAATAACAAAAAAAATTCCTTTTCATCTAGTTGTTTTGTTAGAGGTAAAATAACATACAGATAATTAAAGACATATGCAACCAAAAATTGCCATCATTTCCTTTTCGAATTTAAAGAGTGATTCGAGAGTTCGCAGACAAATCAATTATTTTAACAAACATTATACTGTCGTTACTATAGGTTTAAAAGACCCTGAAATTGAAAATGTTGAATTTCATGACATATCCTATAAACTCAGTAAAATTTACCTCGTTTTTATTTATTTCCTTTTAATAATTGGCTTTTACGAAAAAGGGTATTGGAAACATCAACAACTTCTAACTGCAACAAAAAAATTACCAGCAAACTATTTTAATTCTTTTGATGTAATTATCTCAAATGACATCGATAGTGTACCACTTGCGATTAAACTGGCTGGAAAACAAACTAAACTTGTTTTTGATGCACATGAGTATTCACCGTTAGAACATGACGATAGTTTTATTTGGAGATTGGTGTTTAAAAAGTATAAAACATACCTCATAAAAAAATATGCACCATTATGTGATTTAATGCTGACAGTATGTAATGGAATTGCTGAAGAATATAAAAAAGTATTTAATTTAATTCCAATTGTAATATCAAATGCAAGCAATTATTTTGATATCCATGCTTCCAAAACAGGTGATAAAATTAAACTCATTCATCACGGTTTGACTTTACCTACAAGAAAAATTGAAAACATGATTGAGATGATGAAATATGTTGATAACAGATACGAATTATATTTAATGTTGGTGAACACAAATAAGACATATTATAAAAAACTACAAGAATTAGCATCTAATCAAAATAATGTACATTTTATAGAATCTGTCCAGACGGATGAAATTGTACCATTTACAGCTAAGTTTGATATTGGTCTATACATTCTTGAGCCAACAAACTTTAATAATGCGAATGCACTGCCTAATAAATTCTTTGAGTTTATACAATCGAGATTAGCAATAGCTATAGGACCATCTCCGGAAATGGCAAGTATTCTCAAAAAAGAAAAAAATGGAGTTGTAGCAAATGATTTTAATCCTAATACTTTAGCAAAACAATTAAACAAACTAACAGTATCGGATATAGATAAAATGAAAGAAAACTCCAATAATTTAGCTCAGACTCTTAATGCAAAAGTAAATATGCAATTATTACATCAAGAAATTGAGAAGTTGTTAGTTGTTAAATAATTCAAAAAGAATATTTACCGCAAAATCAATCTCTGCTTTTGTTGTATAATGTGAAAAAGAGAAACGAATCGCTTGTCTTTGTAAATCTGTTTTCAATTCTCTTAATACATGTGAACCGGTATTTGCGCCTGAGGTACAAGCACTACCACCACTACAGGCAATACCTTTTAAATCAATTGAAAAAAGTAACATACCATCATTTTTAGAAGCAGGAAAACTACAATTCAAAATTGTATAAAGACTTTTTTCTAAACTTGTTTCCCCATTAAATAATACATTTGGAATGTTTTGTTGGAGTAAATTCATCATGTATTTCTTTAACTCCCAAACTTTTTCAATCTTTTCATCTAAATTATCAGTAATTAACTCAATTGCTTTTGCTAACCCAACAATACTTGCGGTATTTTCAGTACCACTTCTTAATCCTCTTTCTTGAGCCCCCCCTTGTATAAACGCGTGAATTTTATTTCGTTTATTAACATATAAAAAACCAACACCTTTAGGTCCATGTAATTTATGTGCTGAACAAGTTATGAAATCAATATTTATTTCATTTAAATTTAAAGGGATGTGACCAATACTTTGTACGGTATCTGAATGAAAAAACGCTTTATTTTGAATACAAAGTCGGCTTACTTCTTGGATGGGTAAATACGTTCCTATTTCATTATTAGCATGCATTAAGCTAACTAATGTTTTATGTTCGGATTCTAATAGTTCTTTAAGATGTACTAAATCAATGTTTCCTTTTTCATCACATTTAACATAACTAACATGCAAACTGAAAAGTTTTTGAAGGTATTCAACAGTATGTAATACAGCATGATGTTCTAATTTCGATGTAATGATGTGTTTGACTTCAAGTTGTTCGACTGAACAACGTAAAGCCATATTATCGGCTTCTGTTCCTCCAGATGTAAAAATTATTTCTGAAGGCGAGCATTGAATTGATTTAGCTATTGTTCGTCTAGCATTTTCAAGTACTGCTTTAGCGTTCCGTCCAAAACAATGTGATGAAGAGGGGTTTCCAAAATTATCCTTGAGAATTGGTAACATTATATCTATTACTTCAGGTGCAATAGGAGTGGTTGCAGCATTATCAAGGTATACTTTCATCATATTATCCTTTCGCAAGACAAAGTTTCATACGAATAATTCGTTTTACAGCTAGATCCACTTTTTTCTTGAACGCAAGGTCTGAATTGTATTTTGTTAACAATGCTTCGTGAGATTTAGCAACATCTAAAGGCATAAGGATAATATCACAACCAGCTTCAATTACTTTTATTTCAGCATTCGGTAATGAACTGATTCCACCCATATTCATGGCATCAGTTACAATTAACCCTTTAAAATTCATTTCTTCGCGCAATAATTTTTGAACTATTTCTGGAGAAGCAGTAGCTGGCAAACCTTTTGTATCGTACTTTTCATTATTCACAACCGCAATATGTGCAACCATAATGGATAATAAACCTTCTTTAATTAATGGAGGATAATTGCTTATCTCTTTTAAATCACCATCAATCATTTGCAAGGATTTATGTGTGTCTCCAGATACTAATCCGTGACCAGGAAAATGTTTTGCCGTAGCTAAAATCCCCATTTCTTGGGTTGTTTTGATAAAAGCATTAGACCAAGGAATGATATTCCCTGGAATTGCTCCAAAACCTCTATAACCAACCGTGCTGTTTTTGGAAACATCCACAACTGGAGCAAAATTATAATTTATACCTATGTCATTTAAATCTTTGGAAATGGTGGTTGCACAATTTATAACACCATCTAATGATTTAATTTCATTTGCTTTAGATACGATTGTTGAACCAGAAATTTTACGGTTCACTAAACTAGGTTCTGCATCAGCTGAATACAAAAATGGAAGAGATTTATGTAATGGATTTAACGAGTTATAATTTTTAACCCAAGAAGTAAACTCTATTTTTGATCCATTTAATAAAATAACACCTCCAATTAAATTTTTCTTAATTTGATCTGTAATCTCATCGTTCGTTAAGCCCAGTCTACCAACTGCTGGCATAAGCAATTGAGCAATTCGTGTATGATTATCTAATGTATTAAAAATAGAATCAACATCCTTATTTAATTGAACTTTCTCACTTAAAAAATCAGTTAAATTATAATTATGATTTATACCTGGTTTTATTTCAATTTTATTCTTTGAAGATTCCTGTTTTTTTGCATCAACCTCTCCTTGAGCACAAGCATTTAGTATTAATGAAAATAAAGATATACTAATTAAAAATTTATTCATGACTTGATTTATTTTTTAACAAAGTTAAGATTAGTAGTAAACTTGTTTAGCAAACAATCTAGCTACTTTTAAACAAGGTTATTGACAAGAATAATTACAAAAAAGAATGTTTGAAACAATCTTTTTTGTTAAATTAATAAATAAAAAATTAAAAATGTATCAAAATCAACCAATTAAACAATGGGTCAATGAAGATCAGCCAAGAGAAAAATTATTACAAAGAGGAATAAATGCTTTAACGGATTCCGAATTAATTGCTTTGCTATTAGGAACTGGATATAAAGATATCTCTGCGGTAGAATTAGGAAACAAAATTTTACATTCTATAAATTATGACTTAGATACAATTGCGCGTATGAATGTTGAAGATCTTTGTAAGTACAAAGGTGTTGGAGAAGCAAAAGCAATAACATTAATGGCATCTTTTGAATTGGGAAGGCGGAGAAAACTAAAATTAAATGAAGAAATTATTTTAAATTGTTCTGAAAAATCACACGAGTTTTTTAGGCCTATTTTTTCAGATTTAAACATCGAAGAATTTCATGTAGGACTATTAAATCAAAAAAACAAATGGTTGAAAACTGTAAAGATTTCACAAGGAGGTATAAGTTCAACTTCTGTAGATATCCGATTGATATTTAAAGCAGCACTTGATGTTTATGCAACTAGAATTATTTTAATTCATAACCATCCATCAGGAAATTTAACTCCTAGTTTTCAAGATAATGAACTTACATCAAAAATTGTTTCTCTTGGTAAAATGATTGAAATTAATGTCGTTGATCATCTCATCATCACAAATAATGGTTACTTTAGCTATGCGGATAATAATCTATTGTAGATGAAAAAAATATTAACAGTTATTGGTGCTAGACCACAAATTATTAAAGCAGCTGCGATAAATCGCGAAATCAAAAATAATTTTTCAAATCAATTACAAGAGATAATTGTTCATACAGGGCAACATTATGATGAAAATATGTCATCTGTTTTTTTTGATGAATTAGATATTCCTCTACCTGACTACAATTTAAAAGTTGGAAGTGGATTACATGGAGCACAAACCTCAAGAATTATTGAAGGTATTGAAAATCTAATAGTAACATTACAACCTGATGGCATTATTATATATGGTGATACAAATTCAACCATTGCAGCAGCTTTAGCTGCAAGTAAACTTCATTTACCAATTTTTCATATTGAAGCAGGTTTACGTAGTTTCAACAAGGCTATGCCTGAAGAAATCAACCGAATTTTATCAGACCATATTTCAACTATTTTATTCTGCCCAACTCAAAATGCAATTGACAACTTAATACGTGAAGGATTTTCAATCGAAAACAAATCAAAAGCTAACATTGATAATCCGCATATATATCTATGTGGTGACATTATGTATGATAACAGTATGTATTTTTCATCTATTTCTGATAATAAATCATCGGTAATCGAAGACGAAAATATCTTTGAGAGTAAATTCATTTTAGTTACTATTCATAGAAATGCTAATACCGATGATTTAGTCCGATTAAATGAAATTTTTTATGCTTTAAATTCCATTCAACAAATCACAAATTATAAAATAATTCTCCCTTTACATCCAAGAACTAAAAAAATGATGGAATCACTTCTTGATGAAGAAAATAAAAATGCAATTAATTCAAATTCCAATTTT
Source organism: Flavobacteriia bacterium (assembly GCA_947455255.1). GTDB lineage: Bacteria > Bacteroidota > Bacteroidia > Flavobacteriales_D > Crocinitomicaceae > CANHVK01. The sequence continues at coordinate 20,342 of CANGOA010000036.1, forward strand.
AAAATTATTCCACCTGTAGGATTTTTAGATATTATAGCATTAGAAAAAAAAGCCGAGTTAATTATAACTGACAGTGGTGGCTTACAAAAGGAAGCGTATTTCTTTAAAAAGCCTTGTGTTATTCTTCGACCAGAAACCGAATGGGTAGAAATTGTGGAAAATGGTAATGCAATTGTTACAGACTCTAATAAAACAAGAATTGTATCAGCTACAAATCAATTACTTAAAAAAACAGATTATACTTATCCTAACATCTTCGGTGATGGTAAGTCAGCTAATTTGATTATTAATAAAATAATTGAAACATTAAACTAAATGATAGTCATTTTTGTTGAAGAGGTAAGCGAAAGATTAGTATATGTCTTTGATTTTATTTTCAACGATAGAAAAATAGCATATCGAATCACAAATGACCCCATTTACTATGAGGTATTAGAAGGATTCAAATTTAATTATTCAAACAAAAATTTCGAAACTGGATTACAAATTTCACCTTCTGAGGTTTTGTTTTCAGAAGAGATAATTGAATATCAACTAGATAAAACACTCTTCTATCAGGAATATTGTTTGTCATTTAATAATATCGTTGATCCTATTGCTTCAATTTTTTTTATACTAACTCGTTACGAAGAATATTTAATCGAAAAAAGAGATATTCACGAACGATTTGAGGCATCAAATAGTATACAAACAAGATTTAATTGGCTAGAACAATGTATATGTGATCGTTGGTGTGAAGATTTAATTTCTTACATGGAAAAAGAATATCAAAAAGTAATTCCAAGCATTGAAATCCCTATAACATTTAGACCAACTTTTGATATTGATAATGTAAGAGCATATGAATGGAAAGAAGGCATACGAAGTTGGATCGGTTCAATAAAAGATCGCTGGAAAAAAAACCACACTTCTATTCAAATGAGAGCTGATGTTACACAGGGAAAATTAAAAGATCCTTACAATACTTTTGAAGAAATTTTAGCTCTTAAAAATCTTAAAATAGAACCAATCGTTTTTTGGTTAATTGGAGATTTTGCTAAATACGATAGAAATGTATCGTCCTTAGATACTCGCCACATTACATTAATACAAGATATTGCAAGCAATATCCAAGTTGGCTTACATCCTAGTTACAAATCAAATTTCAGTACTTTTTACCTAGAAAAAGAAGTTGATCGTCTAAGAGAGATTCTAGAACAAGACGTTTTATTGTCTAGACAGCATTATTTAAAGTTAATCCTTCCTTTTACCTATAGAAATCTTCAACAATATAATATAAAAGAAGATTACTCAATGGGATATGCTTCACACGTAGGATTTAGAGCTGGAACAGCAAGGCCTTTTTTATTTTTTGATTTACCAAAAAATTCAATATCCAATATTAAAGTTCACTCCTTTTGCTACATGGATGTTACGTTTTTAGATTATTTAAACTACTCTATTTCCGATAGCAAAAAAAAGGTTGAGGAATTATTTCAAGAAGTTTCTACCTACGGAGGAGAGTTTATACCATTATGGCACAATGAATCAATTTCAAATTTCGGAAGATGGAAAGGTTGGAAAGAATTATATGATTACACAATTGATTTACATACCAATTCATGAAATTACAACTAGATTTTAAGCCAAATATCTCAGAAAAAAAGATACAAATAGGCGATAAAATAACATTATTAGGAAGTTGTTTCTCAGATGAAATTGCTCAAAAATTAATAGAAAGTGGACTTCATGTTTGTTCAAACCCATTTGGAACTATTTTTCATCCAACTGCAATTGCAAATTTACTGTTGACTGAGGATTTTGAAGCTTCAATCATAAGACGAGATGATTTGTTTTTTTCTTGGTCAAGTGCTGGATTAATGTATGATGTAGACAAATCAAAATTAATAACTAAGTTAACAAATACGCAACAGAAATTGATGGAGTCTATTCGAAATTCTAGTTTTTTGTTCGTTACTTTCGGCACTGCCTTTGCTTATGAAAATGAAGATTACGGTTCAGTTGTAGCCAATTGTCACAAACTCCCTAACTCAAACTTCATTAAAGTATTAAGTTCCGTTGGAGAAATGGGGCAAGATTGGGAATTATGTCTCTCCAAGATTTATGAAATCAATCCTATAATAAAAGTCGTTTTTACTGTAAGCCCTGTAAGACATATAAAAGATGGATTAATTGAAAACAATCGAAGTAAAGCTAGATTAATCGAATTAACTAATCGACTTTCTGAAATGACAGATGCGATATATTTCCCATCTTACGAAATTGTTATAGATGTTTTAAGAGACTATAGATTCTTCAAAGAAGATTTAATACACCCTAATAATCAAGCTATTGACTATATATACAATCTTTTTGAAAGTGTATTTATGGAAGATCAAACGAAAAATATTACTTACCAAGTAAGAAAATTAAAAGCAATGCAAAAACACAAACTACTTCATCCAGAAAGCAACAAATCAATTGAATTTGAACAGGATACAAAGATGAAAATTGAAGATTTTTTAATGAAAAACCCACAAATTAATTGGTAAAGATTTATTCACAACCTATTGCTAATAAAGTCTAGGAATAGAATGATTAAAAAGTGTTTTTTAGAGATTTCCTTTATATATTTGTGGATTGAAATTTAACATAAGTTATATGGCTACAAAAGCAGTTGCTAAACCAACAAAAACAACGAAAAAAAGTACTTCTACAAGTACAACAAAATTTTCGAAAGAAACGTATATCAAATGGTATACGGATATGTTATTGATTCGTCGTTTCGAAGAAAAAGTAGGTCAGTTATATATCCAACAAAAATTTGGTGGTTTTTGCCATTTATACATCGGACAAGAAGCAATCGTTGCTGGTACAATTACTGCTTCTCGACCTACTGATAGTCACATGACTACTTATCGTGATCATGCACATCCTTTAGCACTAGGTACTGACCCACGCGTATTAATGGCTGAACTTTATGGCCGAACAACAGGTTGTTCAAAAGGAAAAGGTGGGTCAATGCACTTTTTTGATAAAGAAAGAAATTTCATGGGGGGACACGGAATCGTAGGAGCGCAAATTCCAATGGGTACCGGTGTTGCTTTTGCTGAAAAATACAAAGGAACAGATAATGTTTGTTTCGTTTCTATGGGGGATGGTGCTGTACGTCAAGGGGCGTTACACGAAACATTTAACATGGCGATGATGTGGAAACTTCCAGTAATATACATTATTGAAAACAATAACTATGCAATGGGCACTTCTGTTGAACGATCTACAAACGTTCAGGATTTATCTAAAATAGGTGATTCGTATGAAATGCCATCTAAATCAGTAAATGGTATGTCTCCAGAAGCTGTACACGAAGCTATCGCGGAAGCTTGTGAGCGCGCTAGAAGAGGGGATGGTCCAACTTTATTAGATATTAGAACCTACCGCTTTAAAGGTCACTCGATGTCGGACCCACAAAAATACCGCACAAAAGAAGAAGTAGCAGAGTGGATGGAAAAAGATCCAATCGACCATTGTTTAGACGTAATCAAAGAAAATAAATGGTTAAACGATACGGAAATTGCTGATATCGCTGTCTGGGTGAAAAAAGAAGTAGAAGAATCTATCGAATTTGCTGAAAATTCCCCATACCCTGCACCAGAAGAATTGTACGAAGATGTGTACATGCAAAAAGATTATCCTTACATTAAAGAATACTAAAAAAGAAATAGAATGGCTGAAGTAATTTATATGCCGAAATTGAGCGATACAATGACGGAAGGAGTTGTAGCTGAATGGCATAAAAA
>CANGOA010000037.1 GCA_947455255.1 Flavobacteriia bacterium
TCATTTTTATCGGAAAAAGTAAAAAAATACGTAAACAAGTGGAGGTTCACCTAGAAACTCCAAAATCCAAAAAAGCGATTACGATGCGTACAGAAATTACTCGCATCGACTTCCATTTGACACAAACAGAATACGTAGCGAAAGATTTACATAAAAAATTAATCATCAAACACTCCCCAAAATACAATACAATTCCAAAAAAAACGATAAATTAGTTAGCTAGTTTATTTCAATGAAGTTTTTACTCGGATTTGTACTTTTTCTCTTCTCTTTTTTTGTATCCTCACAAGATCAAGAAATTTGGATATATCCCAATAAAGGGCAATGGGAAAACAATATCAAATACCAAGTAAATGTACAAAATGGTAAACTATTCCTCGAGAACAACCGTTTCACCTATCACTTTTACGAATCATTTCAAAAACACCATCACGACTATCACGGAAAAATAAAATCAGTAACAAAAAATCCAAAAACAATTCATAACCATGTAATTCAACAAGAATTTATTGGAGCGAATCCTTCCAATGTCTTATCAAACGAAACTTCCTATCATTACACAAATTATTTTATTGGTAACGATTCAAATAAATGGAAATCAAATATCCATGCAACCCAAGAAATAACCTATGAAAATTTCTACCCAAACATCGATTTATACATAAATGCACATAATTCAATACTCGAATACTCCTTCTTCATCCAACCTCATCAAGATCCTACCCAAATTAAATACAAATTAACTGGTGCGGATAAAATCTCAATCGATCCTGCTGGAAATTTACACTACACTCATTCTTTTGGAGAAATTGTTGAACAAAAATTGTTTGCTTGGAACATCGATGAAAAAGGTAATAAAACGGATGTCGCTATTAAGTTCCATTTGGTAAACAACATCATTTCCTATGAGTTCCCGAATGGATATAATCCAAATCAAAAACTTGTCATTGACCCGCAATTAATTTTCTCTACTTTTACTGGAGCAACTTCCGACAACTGGGGATTCACTGCTACACCTGATGAAAAAGGAAATTTATATGCTGGAGGAATTTCGTTTGGTATTGGATATCCTACAACAACGGGAGCGTTCGACCTAAGTTATAATGGTGGGACAATCTACAATTATACAAATAATGGTGCAAATCAAACTATACCAGGAATAGATATCTCCATCTCTAAATTCAATGCAGATGGGACAAAACTACTCTATTCTACCTACCTCGGCGGGGCTGGTAATGAAACTCCTCACAGTATCATTGTAAATGCTAAAAATGAACTTTACATACTTGGCGCAACTAGTTCGGATGACTACCCAACCTCGTCAAGCGCCTACGACAAAACCTTTAACGGAGGTAGTACATTCGACAATAAAGAGTTAACCTTTATTGGCTCTGATATTATCATTACTAAATTCAATGAATCTGGAACTAATTTACTTGGATCAACCTTCCTAGGTGGAACTGAAATCGACGGGCTCAACGTTGGAGATTTAGTCTATAATTATGGGGATGATTTTAGAGGTGAAATTATTATCACAAAGGAAAATGAAATAATAATCACCAGTACATCGCAATCAAACGACTTCCCTGTAAAAAATGCTTTCCAATCACAATTACAAGGAAAACAAGATGCGATTGTTTCAAAATTTTCATCCGATCTTTCCTCTTTAATTTGGTCCAGTTATTTTGGTGGAAGTGGCGAAGAATCCGGAAATTCGATTCAAACCGATTCAAATGGAGATGTTTTTTTTACTGGAGGTACAACTTCAACTTCGCTTCCTTTTAGTGCTAATTTTCATGGAGGTGTTTCGGATGGTTACCTTGTAAAACTTACTTCTGGAAATCCAACAATCAATAACGGAACCTACATTGGAACTTCCGAATATGATCAGTCCTATTTCGTTCAAATTGACAATGACAACAATGTCTATGTTTTCGGACAAACGAATGGAAATTTCCCAATTACCTCTGGAAAATTTGGAATACCAAATTCAGGACAATTTATTGTAAAATATGCGAATGATCTTAAATCATTGACTTGGTCTACTACAATTGGTGCTGGATCTGGTGAAATTGAAATTTCTCCAACAGCTTTTTCTGTTTCCAAATGCGCTGATATTTATATAACAGGATGGGGAGGAAAAGTTAACGTAGAAAATGCAAAAGCAAAATTTAGTTCTGCAATCAATTTCCCTATTACAGAAGATGCGTTTCAAAAAACCACCATGGGGGACAATTTTTATTTAGGAGTGTTATCTAAAGATGCTGAAAAACTGAAATATGGGTCTTACATTGGTGGTGTAAATACAAGCTACAATCATGTCGATGGCGGCACTAGTAGATTCAGTAAAACTGGAGGTATATACCATGCAGTTTGTGGAGGTTGTGGAGCGCAACAATTTGGTTTTACGACAACTCCAGGTGTAGTTTCTACGACCAACCAAAGCTCAAATTGTAATCTAGCAGCTTTTAAATTTGAATTAAATAAAACCAAAGCTATTGCCAATGTTCCCGCTCAAATCGTATGCGTTGGATCACCAATCATATTTACGAATACAAGTTTAAACGCATCAAAATACAAATGGGATTTTGGAGATGGAAACACATCACTCATCAACGAACCGACACATACATACACCAAAATAGGAGATTATAAAATCAAATTAATCGCCATAGATTCAACAGGTTGTATGGATTCTGACACAACTGAAATCAACATCAAAATCGATGGTGGGATAACTAATATCGTAGAACCTATCATTGCTATTTGCCCAAATTCTTCCATTAAATTAACCGCAAAAAAAGGTGATTCTTACCATTGGGAACCGCGTATAAGCGTCAGTGACTCGATAAGTATGAGTACAAATACAATTCAACTTTATAACTCAACAGATTTTGTTGTAACTGTCAAAGAAGGTTGCTTCACTACGAATCAAACATTTCCAGTAAAAGTATATCCAAACAATAGCTCTATCTCACCTAACATAGAAATCTGTAGGGGAACAACGGTCCAACTTCAAGCAAATGGAGGAAACACTTACAAATGGAATCCTTCAACTTATTTAGATAATAGCAATAATTCAACCGTAAATGCCAAACCAGACTCAACAATTACCTATTTTGTTACAATTACAACACAGGATAACTGTTCAAAAAAAGACAGCGTAAAAGTTAGCGTCGTTCAACCAGACGCAAAAATAGTCTCTAAAGATACTGTTGTAATCTGTCAAAATACTTCTTTGCTTCTAAATTTTCTTAACAGCTCAAACATTTCAATATCTCCGAAAATATGGATATCTCCGAAATCAAATACAATTTATTCAATTACTCCGAACACAGATATTGACTACCAACTTAATTACACAAATAGTTGTGGAAATAAACAAGAAAAATTTCATGTTAAAGTGAATATACCCAAAATGAGTGCAGAAAAAGACACCAGTATTTGTCAGGGAGAAAAAGCTATAATAAACTGTTATGGAGGTGTTGACTACATTTGGTTAAACCCTATTAGCATTCATTATGTGAAAAATCATGAAATTGTTGAAGTTTCGCCTTTAGAAACTATTACATACAAAATAAAAGGAATCGACCAATACAAATGTGTCGATACAAACTTTGTGACCATCACTATTTTTGAAAAAGCAAAAGTGACTACTGATTTACAATATTTAGTACATTGGGGGGAAGAAATTATACTTAAAGCAAAAGGGAATTCAACTGGAAAATATCAATGGTTTCCTAACGATAATCTCTCGTGCTCAAATTGTCAAAACCCTGCTATAAAACCCACACATTCGATGGATTATATTGTGAAATTCACAGATAAAAATCAATGCGTTGACAGTAGCATTGTCCATATCATTTTTGAATCAAGTCTATTTATCCCAAATACATTTACTCCCAATGGCGAAAACGGAAACGATGTATTTAAAGCTGTAGGTGAAAACATCACAAACTTTCAATTAGAAATCTTTGATAGATGGGGAGAAAACATAATCTCACTACACGATATTAATGAATCTTGGAACGGATCATACAATGGAATCCCTTGTAAAGACGGAACATACACCTGGAAATTACGATACGTAGATAGTTTTGGTGAAGAACATCGAAAAACTGGCCATGTGAATTTGATAAGATAAACTCACCTCAATAACTCTTTTTTTCTACATTCAATTTAGAAAATACTAATTCCTATTTGCTAAAACTAACTCCTAAAACCATTTCCTTTTTGGTTCCCCTCCACCTCCAAACATCCCTCAAATTCTTAATGGTAAATACGCACTCTCCCCTCCTCTCAAAAACCAGCGATCTTTAGTTCTTATATGCCTTATAGGTTTAAACCAAATTCACCACAATCCCTTGCACCTCAACCTTATCCCCTACAACCAACTTAGCTCTTTTTCTCGTCTCAACATCCCCATTTCGCTTTACCATCTCCTCCTCGACAATCATCTTTGCATGTCCTCCAGTCTGCGCTAATCCAATCGCTTTTAACAACTGAATTAATTCAATGTATTCTCCAGTAATCTTAAAATCTTGTGTTGTCATTTTTTTTCTATTAATTTAGTATACACCATCTTTGATGCTTTATAAGGACTAATCTTTCCCTCCGAAACTTCTGCTTGAATTTTCTGAATAAAGTCAGTTTCTTTTTTTAATAATTGCTTCCATAGCATCTCTCGCACCGACTCCTTCATCCAAAATATTGCTTGTTCTTTACGTCTAACTTCAAAATACCCTGTTTGTTTAATTTGAGTTTCAAAATCAGTAATAACTTTCCAAACACTCTCTACGGACTTAACGTCATACATACTATAAGACAACACCTTAGGAGTCCATGTAGATTCTTTTGCAGGAAATAAATGCAATGCCATTTGATACGTTTGTATAGCCAACTTAGCTTTTTCAGGCATTTCGTCCGACTTAGTAATAACGACAACATCCGCTAATTCCATGATGCCTCGCTTAATTCCTTGCAACTCATCTCCAGCAACCGGCAACATCAATAACAAAAAGAAATCGGTCAATGCATGCACCGCAGTTTCGGACTGACCTACCCCAACTGTTTCCACTAATATCACGTCAAAACCTGCTGCTTCACACAACAAAATGGATTCTCTGGTACGTTGTGCTACCCCGCCTAAGGAATTTCCAGATGCAGTTGGTCGAATGTATGCCGAAGTACTACTCGCCAATGTATTCATCCGTGTCTTATCCCCTAAAATACTCCCATGGTGCAACTCACTACTTGGGTCAATACTTAATACTGCTACTTTATAGCCTTGTGAAATAAGTTGAACACCTAGACTTTCAATAAATGTGCTCTTCCCTACTCCTGGAACACCAGTTATTCCTATCCGAATTGATTTACCAGTAAAAGGCAAACATTTTTCTATCAACTCTCCTGCTTTGTCTTGGTCGGACTCTACAGAACTCTCTACCAAGGTAATGGCAGAAGAAAGCAAAGGTATATCCCCTCTAAATACCCCATCAAACAACACATCCACAGATAGCGAATCTTTAAAATTCTTTCGATGCTTTAACCAATCATGTTCGTTATGTGTCGTCATTTTCAAGTGGGCTATTACACAAAGTTAATCAATGTTTTACTAACTTTACTCTAATATTTCGTCACTCGTAACTCTTCACTCAATCCTACCTTATATGCCTTATATGGTTTTTAAAAAGTCTCCCTTCACGCGTCACTCGTCACTCGTCACTTTCTTTCTTCTCCTCTCTATTTCTCTCTTCTCCCAAGACTCATTAAACAAAAAAAACATCCTACCTAAAACCATTAATTTAGCATTAACATCTCTAGCCTACTACGAATTCACCTCTCAAATGACACAACATTTCTTTAGAGATTATCCATATAGTGAATTTCATTTAAAACACGATTGGAAAACTTGGAGAGGATTAGATAAATTCTATCACAACTACGGCTCCTATCAAATGAGCTCTGTTTTTTACCAAGTAAATAGAGCAAGTGGATTTGACTCTATTAAAGCATTAAATCTAGCTTTTCTAGAAAGCACCATTTTTAGTACAACCAAAGAATTTGCAGATGGACATATCGATATCGGTGGTTGGTCGTGGAACGACATATTAATGAATTTCACTGGGAACTCACTATTTTATACACAACAACGTTGGTGGGGAAGTCAAAAAATTCAATATAAATACAGCTACTTTTCGAGCAAACTTCAGAAATACAACCCAAAAGTACTTGGAACTTCCTATAAAAACTATTGGCTAAAAGACTATAACGGTGAGACTTTTTGGTTAAGTACCTCCTTAGGAGATTGGAAACTGACAGAAAATAAATGGCTAAAACCTTTCGGGTTATGTATTGGGTATGGCGCGAACAACCTCATCAAAGAATGGGATAACCCTAGCACATTTACGCTACCTCGATATAGCCAATACTATCTTGGTTTAGATATCAACTGGCAACAAATACCTACAAACAATAAAATACTTAAAACCGCTTTTTATATTCTAAACCGCTTTCGTTTCCCTCTTCCTAGCATAGAAATTAACTCCCTCGGAAAACTTCAATTTCACGGATATAAATCATAACTTCTTAATTTAACACCCAAATAATTCATAACTCATAATTCATAAGTCTTTAATATGCTTCCTATTTCACTCACAAAATCTCTTATATGCCTTATATGGTTTCCCCCTTCACTCGTAACTCTTAACTCAAGTCTCTTATATGCCTTATATGGTTTCCCCCTTCACTCGTAACTCGTAACTATGTTAAAAATCGGCCTTCTCTCAGACACACACAGCTACCTCGACCCAAAAATCTTCGAATATTTCAAAGATGTCGATGAAATTTGGCATGCAGGTGATATTGGTTCAATTGAAGTAACCGACGCGCTAAAAAAATTCAAACCACTTCGTGCTGTATACGGAAATATCGACGATCATATCATAAGAAGCGAATTCCCTGAATTCAACCGTTTCTCGATCGAAAATGTGGATGTACTAATTACACACATCGGAGGAAAACCAGGGAAATATTCCAAACCTGCTCTCGATGCACTCGAAGAAAAAGCTCCAAAACTCTTTATTTGCGGACATTCTCACATTCTACTTGTTAAAATGGACCCAAAATACAACATGCTTTGGATGAACCCAGGAGCATGTGGAATCAAAGGCTTCCATCAAGTAAAAACAATCCTCCGCTTTCAAATAAATGGCGATAAAATCCAAAACCTGGAAGCCATCGAAATTGGAAAACGAATATAATACTTCACCCGTAACTAGTAACTCGTAACTGATTTTATACTATTTCGTATATTTGTTCGTTATCTAACTTTAATGAAAATCTTAAATATAATCGTCTTTCTTTTCATTTCTGGGAATATCTTCTCACAAATTGGCGGTACAACAAGCTTTTCATCTCTAAATCAATCATATTCAGCTCGTGCAAATGCTTTAGGAGGTAGTTTTATTTCGGTTAAAGATGCTGACGTAAATCTTGGGATTTTAAACCCATCATTACTTAACGACCAAATGCATAAACAAATTGGATTTAGTCAACAAATTCAGACTGGAGGAGTAAATTCTGGCATGTTGTGTACTGTTCGAAACCTAGCAAAATATAATGGTTTTGGAAGTTTATCACTTCGCTATGTTGATTATGGAAAAATGAAAGAAACACTGGGAAATGGAACTGTTATTGGAGATTTTAATCCATCTGATTTTATATTAAGTGCTGGTTATGGAAGAAAAATTAAAGAGCGTTTGAGTATCGGACTTCAAGCCTCTCTTTTATATTCTCAGTATTCATCCTATTATTCCTTTGGATTTGGTGTAGATTTTGCAGCAACATACGAAAACAAAGAAAAACAGACTTTGGTAACTTTAGTCGTTAAAAATGTCGGATCACAATTTAAAGGTTTCATTTCTAATAGCAATTCAATTCTTCCAACTGAAATCCAAATGGCTTTTTCTCATAAATTAGCTCATGCACCCTTCCGTTTTTCTTACCTTGCACATCATTTAAACTCATGGGACATTTCTTATCAAACACCAAATAACACAGGAAAAATAGACCCACTTACAGGTGACTCAATAAAAGTAATTAGAGCAAACGCTTTACAAAAAATTGGACATCACTTCACTCCACAAATCGAATTTTTAGTATCAAAAAATCTACACTTTCGTATGGCATTCGATTACCACCGTAGAGAAGAATATAAACTAACTAACCGACCTGCTATGGCAGGATTTTCATTTGGTATAGGAATGTATTTTAAACGTTTTAGTTTAGATTATGGTTTGAAAATTTACTCAGCTGCTGGTTTTTTAAATGGTATAACATTGACTACAAATTCAGCAAATTGGAAAAAAGCTGTAAATTAAACTACATAGCGTGCAACAAAAAGTTTTATTAATTACTCCTCCTTTTACTCAACTAAACACTCCTTACCCTGCTACTGCATATCTGAAAGGATTTTTAAATACACAAAACATTAAAAGTCACCAATGTGATTTGGGAATTGAAGTTATACTAAACCTATTCTCAAAAGATGGATTAGAAAACATTTTCAAACTTTCTGAAACCTCTTTAAATTGTTCACCTAACACAAATCGTATTATTCGTTTAAAAGAAAATTATCTAAATACTATTGATGCTGTAATAAGTTTTTTGCATGACACTAATCCCAGTATTGCTCACAGAATTTGTGAACGAAATTACCTACCAGAAGCTTCTCGCTTCGATCAATTAGAAGACCTTGACTGGGCATTTGGAACAATGGGAATTAGAGATAAAGCTAGACACTTAGCTACACTCTATTTGGAAGATTTATCAGACCTAATTTCAGAAGTAATCGATCCACATTTTGGCTTCAGTCGTTATGCGGAACGACTTGCACGATCAGCATCAAGTTTCGATGAGCTTTATGAATCTTTAGCAAAGCAACCAACGTATATCGATCAAATTACATTGAATATTCTTGAAGCCAAAATACAACAGGAATCTCCAACTTTAGTAGCAATCACAGCACCTTTTCCAGGGAATGTGTATAGTGCTTTTCGTTGTGCTAAACATATTAAAAAAAATTATCCTACTATAAAAATTACATTTGGCGGCGGATATGCGAATACTGAATTAAGAAGTTTAAAAGATATACGTGTATTTGATTTTTTTGATTTTATTACGCTCGATGATGGTGAAGCTCCAATCCTAAATTTAATCGAATATCTGAATGGTAAAAGAAATATCCAAGATCTAAAAAGAACTTTTACACTTCTAAATAAAACAATTAACTATATAAACTCTTCTACTACTCCTGATTTTAAGCAAAAGGACGCTGGTACACCCGATTATTCTGAATTACCATTAAAAAAATACCTTTCAGTTATTGAAGTTGCAAATCCTATGCACCGTTTGTGGAGTGATGGAAGATGGAATAAATTAACGCTCGCACATGGTTGCTACTGGAGTAAATGTACATTCTGTGATGTATCTCTTGATTATATTAAAATTTATGAAGCTACAACTGCCTCGATACTTGTAGATCGTATGGAAGAGTTAATAGCTCAAACCGGCACAAATGGTTTTCATTTTGTAGATGAGGCTGCACCTCCAGCACTTATGAGAGAAGTAGCTATTGAAATTATTAAACGAAATCTAACAATTGTATGGTGGACAAACATTCGTTTTGAAAAAAGCTTTTCGTATGACCTTTGTCGCTTACTAGCTAAATCAGGATGCATTGCCGTTTCAGGTGGTTTAGAAGTTGCTTCAGACAGATTATTAAACCTGATTGATAAAGGAGTTACAGTCCAACAAGTAGCACAAGTCACCGACAACTTCACCCAATCTGGAATAATGGTTCATGCATACCTCATGTATGGTTTTCCAACACAATCCGCTCAAGAAACAATCGACTCACTAGAGATGGTTCGTCAATTATTTGAATTAGGTATCGTTCAATCAGGATTTTGGCACCAATTTGCTTTGACAGCTCATAGTCCAATAGGTTTAAATCCTGAAAAATTTAATATAAAGATTACTGGACTTCAAAATGGTATGTTTGCAAACAATGACCTCTACCACGATGACCCAACAGGATGTGATCACGCAGCTTTTAGTAACGGACTCAAAAAAGCACTTTTTAATTACATGCACGGTATTGGTTTCGATCTTCCTTTACAATCATGGTTCGATTTTAAAGCACCAAAAACGTTGATTCCTCGCACATACATCGAACGTGCGCTAGACAATCAAATCAACAATGATTTCAAAGCATCAACAAAAATATATTGGATAGGTCCTAAACCTACTTTTACTGAATTTACATTCAACAAAAAAGGGAAAACAATTCAAAAAATAAACATACATTGCTCCACGTTAAAAGAAGAACATAACATTACCTTCAATAAAAACATTGGAACATTTATCCGAAAATGGATTGAACAACTTCTTCAAGACAAAAAATTAACTGTAGATACCCTACAACAAGACCTTTCCTCCAACAAACTAGGTTCTCTTAATGAACTAATCAACGCCCAAAACTTCTCTCTCCTACGGGATATAGGCCTCCTGTTTATTTAAACTCAAGCCCTGAAAGTACGAAATCTAATAACGATGAGTAAAACCCATCGAATATCCACCTACCGTACAATTCCTACCAACACTCCCATATTACAATACATCCCAGTAAAATCAATCTGATAATTATTACGATATCGTGTCAAATGTTTCTCATCTGTATATTGACTTAGAAAGAATCCCCCGCCAATATATGTATCAAAACTAATAATATCACGTATTATTTTCTGATAACCAAATGCATAACCAACATATCCTAAATTTAAAATACGTTTAATTTCTTTGGTGTCATTTTCTACAAGCGATGTTAGATTTAATCTTCGATAAAATATTTCTGGTGCAACATAAAAACCTTTTAATTGATTTTTTTTTGAATTTGTTAAATATTTTCTAATTTGAAAATTCATCCCATATCCTAATGCCTCAACATTATCCAAGACGTAAATCTTATGTGCAATAGCATCTGAATATGTAAATTCTTGAACGCTTAAATAAGGTTTAGCCAAACCTCGTGTTGATGCATAGGTTCCCATCAAACCAAAATTAATGGAATATCTAGATGAAATACGATGTTCATGAGTTAACTGAATAGTTCCTTGAACTGCACGAAACAAATCTAACTTGTAAATGTTTTTACCATGAGTTATTGAATCCTGCCCAAAAACACTTGAACATAAAACAACAAAAGATATACTATATATTAATAGTATTCTCATCTAATTAATGTTGAATTATTCCTATTGTCAAACCAAACCTTGGAATCACACCTGAATAATCTAAATCTGAAATTCCTTTATAACGTGTAAATGATTTCTCCCCGTCAACTTGTGACAAACGTAAACCTCCTCCAAAATTTAAATCAACCGTGAATATTTGATTCACAAAAACTTGACAGCCTAACAAGACACCAAAATAATATACGTTAAAACTTGATTTTGTCTCAGAAAATGTAGAATTATCTTTCCCTGTCATTGGATCTATTGAATAATTAGGAGTTTGTTCATAGGAATCTATCCGTCTAAACATAAATTGAGATGCCAAATAAATCGGGAAGTTCGTCTGAAAACTTCCTTTTCCTAAATAACTACGATATTGTAATTCGGCACCGTAACCTATGTTTTCCTTACTACTTCCCATACCAGAACCATAAGTTGCGATTCCATTTACCAAAATGGACTTACGATTGTTTAACGGAAACTCTGCCCCCGTCCAAAATGTCCCTCCAATAAAACGTAAAATATCATTTTTTACAATGTATTTAATCGTGTCATTTTTTGTATACTTGATTCCTTGAGCAAAACTCAAACCTACAACAAACAAAATAAATATGGAACCTAACAGTAACTTTTTCATCCTTCTTTTTTTTACAAATTTACATTTTATTAATTCTTAAAAACCAATCAAATATCATAGTTTTTTAATTATTGTTTTTATATCTCTTTGAAACTTTTGTACTGTAATAATTTCTAAACCAAATTGGTACACGACTAACTTCTTTTATTTCCCAATGCTTTGAATTATCTTTTGCTAATTTGAAACTTGCAAACAAATTAAAATCTTTACCCTCTGCTGAATTATCAAAATAATAGGATCTATACGCTAATTGTGATGCTTGAAACATTAAGTCCATACTTCGAAAATAACGACTTCTAATTTTGTCTTCAGGCACGTCATGTCCTTTTTGTTTTACACGTACTTCTTTCACGCGATAGACATTTATCTCTGGATCTTCTGTTGAAACAAAATACAAATAAACTTTATAACCTTGAGAAATCGCATCTCGCATAAATTCTATTTTCCCTTCATGCGAAAAAACAGTCTCAAATGAAAATTTCTTTTTCTCACGTATTAAAATTGTACGAATATAAGTGGCTAACAACTGAGCAAAACGTTCACAATAGGATTGATTCAATAGAACTACACAATTTCCTTTAACTCTAAATATTGATTTTAATCTTGAAGGATTCAAATCCCCGATTAATAATCCTGAATCTGTTACAATTGATATAAATGCTTCTTCATCAAATGAAAATTGATAATTAGAAATTTCACAACCTACACCTCGTAATTCTTTTGCAATATCATCGGCATTCAAATAAATACCAAAATCCAATGGAATTCCATTTTCTTTAGTATATGATCTAATAGAATTTATTATCGAACTTTTACCGGAACCATTGGGACCTGCAAAAATACGAAGTCGTAATGTTTCACTAGTCAAGTGCAAGCGGAAATTTTGAAGAGTCAGGTAAATCTACAAGTACAACAACTCTACCATCCTTAAATTCTCTTACTATTTGATTTCCTTCTTTCTTAACGATTGATCCTGCTAATTCTAATGCAACAGAAGAAGCCATTTTAACAGCTTTCTGGGACTTACTGATTAGCAAACGCTTTGTAAGATACGATTTATCAAAACCTGTACTCATAGTTCAAAAATACCTTTTTTCTTACGATTTTAAAATTATTTGGTACATAGGGTTAAAAAATAATTATTTCTTTTTTCACCCCAATATGGAACTAAAATATCACCGGTTTTCTGTGTAGCATATAATCCTTTCGCCTTCTCTAAATACTCTAAAGCGTTCTTAGTTCCTCCACCAAACATTTTAGGGGTAAAATATACTGACACACCTTTCAAATGATAAATTCTTGGATTAGATGGGTTTATAGCTTTTGCAGAATCAATGTTTGAATTGAAAATATCACCTTGTACTTTCCAACGACTTCCCCCATCTACTACTAATCGAGCATTCGCAATTAATGCAGAAAGTATGTACGTTTCTTCATTTTTGGGTTGTAACTGCTTTACTTTACTTAAAAATGAATCTGCAATATCAAGATACATATCTTTACGTTCTTTATCACTCTCCATATAAGACAACATCGCTTTGGAATATGCTGTATAATAATTAACACTATAATCTTCTGTTTCCATATTAGCAAGTAGCTCTAATTTTGATGATGCAGCCATTTTGGCAGAAAAAACTTGCGTAGTGTCAAATTCTAAAAAAACAGATGTTAACTTTTCTTCCAATGTTTGTGCATTAAAAGAAAATAAGTTTAAACTTAAAATCAGTAGTATAATTATTTTTTTCATGTTTTGTTTATTTAAAAAAATTATAAATCATCTTGGTTAAACTGTGTAAAAGAAAAATTAACACCTACAAATACCGAACGATACATCGGAGGAACAATAGGATAACTGGATTTTCCATCCATGGAATAACGATACCCTAATACATTCTTTGTATTCAACATATTATCCAAACTTAAATAAAATACTGCAAACACTTTCTTAAATGACCTCAAATAAGATGCTGTCATCGCCAAATTTTGGTAGTCTTTTACATGATCAGATAAAAATGAAGTCGATGAAGGATTAAAATATGGACGACCACTAGAATAATTATAACTAAATGAAAAATTAGTATTAATCTTCTCAACCATATATTTTACAATAACATTTAAATTATTTTTAGAAACATAATCTGGCGTTACTTTATCTGTATAATTCTGATACAAACGTTTTGTATCTATATAACTATAAGAAATCCAATAATCTAAATTCTTCACACTTTCTTTATCCCTCCAAAAAACATCTATCCCTTGAGCATAACCACTCCCTGAATTATCAAGTGTCCCAAAATTCATTCGGAATTGATTTGGAGTATATGCTACACCTTTCTCTCTTATTAATTGTTGATAATCCTTGTAATAACCTTCTAAACGAAATACACGTCCTTTTTTCATGTATTGGTAATTTAACATGTAATGTATCGATTTCTGAAAATCTGGCCTGTAGCCTTGAATTAAATAATTAACAGCTGCTGTTTGGTAAAACATCCCTCCAGCAAAAGATAATTGTGTATTCTTTCCTGTTCTTACTGCAAATGATAGTCGAGGAACAATATTACCTTTTGCTAATAACTGTGAATATTCTCCTCGAACACCAGGTTTTAAAGCAAATTTACGACCTAATTTCAATTCTGCCTCTGCGTAACCTGCTGACAAAGTCTCATCAAACTTACCAAACAATGTGTCGTATTTTTGTAAATATGAAATTCGTTGAAGTTCTGTTCCAATTAAAAAATTAAATTTCTTACCTGCCTCATAACGCAACTCTGCACGACCTTGTGCACGACTATCATTTTTATAAATCCCAATTGATCCAAATCCAATGTTATCAATATTATTACTAAATGAAAATGCAGTAAAATAACTTAGTTTAGTACTTGCTTGATAGTTGAATGAAGTGTTAAAATAAGTGTTCTCATTCTCTAAATTGTAATTTAATTTTGTGCCTGGAACCATTGGATTGTTAATCTCTATCCCTGACTTTGAAAATGACTTTGAAAAATTCATTTTAAAGAGTCCTTTATCATTATCCAATTTAGAAATCCAACGCGTAGAAAACGTTCCCCCTTGTGGAACTTTATAAAACTTCACATTAGTAGGTGTCAACCCATAAAATGGAGCTAAATTTTGATAGGTTCCTGAATACTCAATAGCATTTTTCTCCATTAATTTTGTTCCAGAAACAGAAATACCAGCCATATTAGCTCCAACATTCAAATTACTTTTTTCTGGTAAATCATTCGTTTGTAAATCCAACACTGCTGATAGTGCTTGACCATAACGTGCTGTATAACCACCACTACTGAAAGAAGTTCCTTTAAATTGAAATGGATTGAACCTACTTCTTTGAGAAACTCCAGGTACACTACTCTGAAATGCATTCTGAGCAATCATACCATCAATAATCATCGAACTTTCATTCACATCTCCACCACGAACCATTAATCCAGTTTGATCTCCTCCATTGCGTTGAACACCTGGTAATGTTTGAATTGCACCGACAATATCTCCCTGTCCTCCTGCGGTAGTTACGATATCTAAAGGCTTTAAGACCGCTACACTTCTCTCATTGGAAGCTTCTATCATACCTGCGGAAATAACCACTTCTTCCATCATTTTTTCAGGAAGGGTCATGACTAAATTCAAAACTAACTCTTTACCAGTTAATACAATAGGTTGCTTAATTTTCTGAAATCCAAAACCAGAAACAATCAATGTGTCTTCTCCATTTTTGTTAACAACAAATGAAAATTCACCTGTCTCTGAAGAAACAGACCCTACCTTAGCCAGTTTAACAAATATATTAGCATACATCACTGGCTTACCAGACTCATCTTTCAATGTACCCTTTACAATCGTTTGTGCGTTTAATACTCCCGCAAACAATACAAAAACAATAAACCCTAAAAACTTCATTATATAAATCTTTACTATTTTTAACCAGCAGCCAGCACTGAAAGTGCGAAATCTACAAAAAAACGGATAAAGTCCGTCACAAACTACTTCCTTACCAAAGGATATATCAATTTCTCCAACCCATTCAACTTAATCTCCATCATCTGAGCCAAGTGATTACCCAACTTTCCTTTCGGGAATCCTTTAATCTGATACCAAACTAAATAGTTCTCCGGTAGCTCAATTAGCAACTTCCCCTCATATTTACCAAATGGCATACGAGCATTCGCTAACTCAATTAACTCTTTTCTACTATCCCGTTGAAAATCCTCCAAATCAAATTCATTTAATTTCAAGCAATGAAGGCAGGTTAGTTACAATAAGCTTTACACGCCAACAATATCATCCCTTACAGCACTGAAAGTGCGAAATCTACCCACAATGAGCAAAGCCCATAATGAATCCTACTGCGCAACGATCGGTTGCTGCGTTACTGCTCTATACGTAAACGTTTCACAAATTTTTCTTCGTGCAAAACGTGTTTGTATATCCGATTGACATAATTTAATGTATAATTCTCTTGATACACCAAAGTATTCATAGCTATTTCCATCCGAAAAATCAAGTCTCAATACCTGACCCTTGTGATTAAAATCAACCAACAAACTAGAGGAAATACTTTCAACATACTTATCTTTATTTGCTGCTGCTGTTTCAGGGGAAATACTCACTAAAAAATGATATCCTTCAATCACTCTTTTACTAATTTCATCTGCTTCCGCTTTTTTAACTTCATCCTGAAATTTATCTGGGTGATATTCTTTGACTAATTTTCTATAAGTCAATTTCATTTCTGCCAAAGTGGTGTTACGATCTGAATTATATAGTTTTCTAAATTCTGTAATACGCTTCATAGTTGTTTTTTATTGATTTCTAATCAAAGAATCGGGTGGTTAATTAATTTTTAGCTGGAATCTTTGTTAATGTTTCTAACAAATACCCCCAATATTTTTGAACGGATGAAATCTGAACTTTCTCATCTGGAGAGTGAGCAGCTCGGATATTTGGACCAAATGAAATCATATCCATTCCTGGAAAATGTTTACCTAAAATTCCACACTCTAATCCCGCATGACAAGCCTTAATTTTAGGCTCTTCATTGTATCGTTGTATATACAAATCTTTCATAATCGTTAAGATTGGAGAATGTGCATTTGGTGACCACCCTGGATAATCACCATTTTGAATTACCTCACAACCAATCAATTCGAAAGAAGACTTAACCATATTAGCTACGTCTTTTTTTGAACTATCAACACTACTACGTTGTAAGGATTGTGTTGTAAATGAACCGTCTTTTATAATTACACGAGCTAAACTTGATGAAGCTTCAACAAGCCCCTCAATATCTGGACTCATTCGATAAACCCCATTTACAACGGAATATAAAGTATCGACAAATTTAATTGTCTCAGCTACTGAAACCGCTTCGGAAGGTAAATCAACAGGTTTAAATTCAATCACTAACGCTGTCTCAACTGTTTTAAATTCAACTTTTAATTCTGCTGAAAAAGACACTAATAAACTCTCAATTTTCGACTGCTCACTGGCAGAAAATACAATACTAGCTTTCGATTCTCTTGGTATCGCATTTCTCAAACTTCCTCCATCAAAGGATGCAATTCTCACAGAAGTATGATCCAATAAATGACGTACAATACGTGTCATCAATTTATTTGCATTACCACGACCTCTATGAATATCCATTCCACTATGACCTCCTAATAATCCTTTGATCGTTATTTCAATCGCTTTTGAATCTGAATCAACTGAATCATTTGAGTAAGAATAAGATGAATTAGTATCTATTCCTCCTGCACATCCTATTGACAATTCATCATCATCTTCCGTATCTAAATTCAATAAAATAGTTCCTGAAATGTTTTTAGGATCGACATGAATTGCTCCTGTCATTCCTGTTTCTTCATCGATGGTAAACAATGCTTCTAAAGCAGGATGTGGAATATCTGTAGATTCTAATAATGCCATGATAGTAGCAACACCAATCCCGTTATCTGCACCTAAGGTAGTTCCATTAGCAGTAACCCAATCCCCTTCTATCAACATCTCTATTCCTTGTGTGTCAAAATCAAAAACAGTATCCCCATTTTTTTGATGAACCATATCTAAATGTGATTGTAACACAACTGTCGCTCTATTTTCCATTCCAGGGGTAGCAGGCTTTTTAATAATCACATTATCAATGGAATCTTTAATCGTTTCCAATCCTAATGATTTACCAAATTCCATCATAAATGTAACCACTCTCTCCTCTTTCTTGGAAGGACGTGGAACATCATTTAAATCTGCAAAATGTTTCCACAACACCGTTGGCTCTAAATTTCTTACTGACATATCTTTTAACTTTTTACTTTCTACTTTTTACTTCCTAGTATCTTCTTCAAATATAAATCCTCCACTTTCGTTCTCGCCCAAGGTGTTCTTCTCAAAAAATGAAGACTTGACTTGATTGTCGGATTATTATTAAAACAATTTATCGGAATCAAATATCCTAAATGCTCCCAACCTAATCTTTCCACTAAATCAGTTACTATTTGTTCTAACTTCACTCCGTGCAACGGATTATTCTTTTGCTCTTCAGCCATTAATCTATTTATTTTTTTAGAAATTTAATTCTAAGCTAACTTTCTAAATTTAATTCGCTTCGGTGCAGCTTCTCCTAGTCTCTTCTTTCTATTCTCTTCATAATCAGAATAAGAACCTTCAAACCAATATACCTGAGAATCTCCTTCAAATGCTAAAATATGCGTACAAATACGATCTAAGAACCATCTGTCGTGAGAAATAACTACAGCACATCCAGCAAAATTTAATATCCCCTCCTCCAATGCACGTAATGTGTTCACATCGATATCATTCGTAGGCTCATCTAATAATAATACATTCGCTTCTGTTTTCAAGGTCATTGCCAAGTGTAAACGGTTACGCTCCCCCCCTGATAAAATTCCAACTTTCTTATTTTGATCCGAACCTGCAAAATTGAACTTAGATAAATATGCTCTCGCATTGATCTTTTGATTTCCAATCTCTATAAATTCCATTCCATCTGCCACGACTTCAAATACTGTTTTGTCTGGATGAATATCTTTATGACTTTGATCTACATAACCAATTTTTACGGTATCTCCAACATTAAACTGACCCGCATCAGGCATTAATTCTTCCATAATCATTTTGAAAATGGTCGTTTTACCTGCTCCATTTGGTCCGATAATACCTACAATTCCAGCTGGAGGTAATTTAAAATTCAAATCGTCATATAACAATTTATCACTAAAAGATTTAGCAACATTCTCTGCATCTATCACATTCATACCCAAACGAGGTCCGTTTGGAATTGGAATCTCCAACACTTCTTCTCTATCTTTTAAATCTTCGGATAATAATTTATCATAGTTAGATAAACGAGCCTTACTCTTAGCTTGTCTCGCTTTCGGATTCATACGTACCCATTCCAACTCTTTGGCTAACATTTTTTGACGTTTTGATGCTGTTTTCTCCTCGTCTTTCAAACGATTTCCTTTTTGCTCTAACCAAGAACTATAATTTCCTTTCCAAGGAATACCCTCTCCTCTATCTAATTCCAGAATCCAACCTGCAACATTATCCAAGAAATATCTATCGTGAGTTACGGCAATTACGGTTCCTGCATATTGTTGTAAATATTGCTCTAACCAATCAATCGATTCTGCATCTAAGTGGTTAGTAGGCTCATCTAACAATAATACATCAGGAGTTTTTAATAACAAACGACATAAAGCAACCCTACGTTTTTCTCCTCCAGACAAAGTTTCAATCAACTGATCATCTGGTGGACAACGCAAGGCATCCATCGCTCTTTCTAATTTTGTATCTAATTCCCAAGCATCTAAAGCATCAATTTTATCCGATATCTCTCCCTGACGAGCAATCAACTTATCCATCTTATCTGGATCATTTAAAACTTCTTCATCGATGAAAGCCGCATTGATTTCTTCGTATTCTTTCAAAACATCTACTGTCTCTTGAACACCTTCCATCACGATTTCTTTTACCGTTTTAGTTAAATCTAATTCTGGCTCTTGAGGAAGATATCCTACCGTATATCCTTGTGTAAATACTACATCTCCTTGATAAGCATTATCTAAACCAGCAATAATTTTCATTACTGTAGATTTACCAGATCCATTTAATCCTATAATACCAATCTTTGCACCATAATAAAAGGACAAATAAATATTCTTAATAATCTGCTTACCAGTTGGTGTTTGCTTTGACACATTCACCATCGAAAAAATAATCTTCTTATCGTCTGACATAATTTATATTTTTAATTTTCACATTAATTCATTTACATATTGATTTACTCATCTTCCAAACTCATACGAAACTTTTGTCTAAGCTGTCTATTATAAGTTTCCATCAAATATTTAAAATAATTCGGTGTACTTTTAGCAATACATTTAGTATATTGTTTCAAACGATGTTCAATATGTTCCTGTAATAGTTCCATAATTTCCAACGCATCATAAAAATCAGTTGCTGTCTTCATAACTGATTCATAATGATTTTCTAAAGATACATCTACCGCATTTTTACCCTTTTCCCCTCGATCTAAGCAAGCAAAATATTCTTCCTTAATACAAAACGACTCTAAAACAGAGACATCAAGTCTTTCTTTATGCAATTTGTTAAACTCATATTCTACTTCAAACTCAATATCATCACCTTCTGTTAATCGTGATTCTAAAAAACGATCTGGAAAACGAAATGCATCTTGCCAATTAATATAATCTTGCCAATATCCAAATCTTCTTACATTATTCCCTAAATCAATCAATTTAAATTGACTCTTATTAGGTAATTTACGAGATCCACGACCTATCATCTGATGATACAATGTCAATGACCTAGTTGCTCTGTTTATTATAATAGTTTCTACTGTTGGTTCATCAAAACCTGTTGTCAGAATCCCTACAGAAGTTAATATTGCATCTGGTGTTGTTTTAAACCAACTCAAAACATCCTTACGGTCACGATCACTAAACGTAGAATCTAAATGACGAATCTTATAACCACGTTTCTTAAAAGTCTCTTCTACTCGTAATGAAGTATCAATACCAGAATTAAAGATTAATGTCTTATTACCTACGGCAACCTCTTCATATGCAAAAAGTAATTTCTCCTGCATAAAATAATTACCATAAACTAACTCTGAACTACTAACCGTAAAATCCCCATTTGAACCTATTTTTAATCCATGAAGATTGACATCATAAGTATAGGTTTCAGCATCGGACAAATATCCTTTTTCGATTAATGATGCAATACATTCCCCTACTAACAATTTGTTATAATTATCATTTAAAGGTAATGCCTTATTTGAACTCAATGGTGTTGCTGTCACCCCTAAGATATTTGCCTGTTGATAATACTGAAAAATTTTCCTAAAGCTGTTATAATGCGCTTCATCAACAATTACTAACCCTACATCTTGAATAAAATTTTGGTCATCCTGCAAGCGATTATTCAAAGTTTCAACCATTGCAATATAACATTGAAACTCTTCATTATCTACTAGCTTCTTTACATCACTGTTGATTACCTTATTCTGTACATTAATTGCTGACAATTGCTTCGATGTCTGAACAGATAATTCAATACGATGAGTTAGTATTAATACCTTTTTACCATATTCTTCAATATATCTTTTGGCAATCTCAGAAAAAATTACTGTCTTACCACCTCCTGTTGGAAGTTGATATAACAAGTTGAAATTTTCTCCGTTTGACTTCAACTCGTCTAAAATGTTCGAAACAGTATTTTCCTGAAAAGGATATAATGTTTTAATCTCGTAAACTTCTTTCTCTTCCAGTACTTCCATAATCAAAATTGGGCTACAAAATTACGTTTCTTTTATGGATAATACAAGCTAAGTTTCGTGTCGCTAAAATAAATTATTTGAAGACCGGCTAGAAAATACTTAACACCAAGATTATCAATTTATAAGTAAAAAAAAAGCCTCTCATTTCTGAGAGGCTTAGTGTATAATATCAATATTATTTAATTACTTCAAGTTTAAACATTTTTGAACTTCCTTCAAATTGTAGAGTAGCAAAATAAACTCCTCTTCCAAAAGTAGAAACATCAAACGTATGCTTACTTGTACCATTATTATTTACTTTTGAGGTGTAAACTGTATTACCTAATAAATCCGTAACTACTAACTCATAAGTCTCAATAGTAGACTCACATGTAAATTCACCCGTCGAAGGATTAGGAAAAATTCTTGTGATATCTTTATTAGCGACATCTATTCCTGCTGTTTTTGGATCTACGACAACTTTAATCGAATAGGTAGAAGTTGTGCCATTTTCTGCAGTAACTACATAATAAACTGTATTTACATAAGACATTGTTGTTGCACCACTTGCTTGAATAATACCTCCAATAGAAGCTGTAGCTCCAGATGAAACTCCAAAAACCGAAGTTAAATTTGACACATTAGTTCCAAATGGTACGTGTATAGTTACGATTTTATTTACATCATCAATTGTAGTAATCGCTTTAGATACTTCCAAGAATTTGAAGAATGTAATTAACTTTTCACTCTTCTTTGGAATCGTTACAGTTACAACATAATTTTTAGTCGAACCATCTGCAGCAGTTACAGTTAATGTAACTGGATTAGAGAAATTAAAAATAGATACATTAGTTGTTAAAACAACACCATTCATTGTCAAAGTTGCTCCAGGAGAAACACTGAAATAAATTTGTTGTTTTGTTATATCTGACCCTGCTTGTCCAGTAATTGTAATATTAGTACCTGTTATCGTTCCTGCAATATATGGACTTAATAAACCAAAAGATGTGATGTCTTTAGTACTACTTCCTGTACCTCCAGTTTGAGTTGATACGGTTACAACAACTGTGTAGTCTTTTGTTGTTCCATCTTGAGCAACAACTGTATATAATACAGAAGAAGTAAAGTTATTAGTCGTAGTTCCAGAAATCTGTACAGTACTTCCTATACGTACAGTTGAATTAGCAGATGTAGTAAAATTCCCTACTAATGCTGCGACATTCGTACCATAAGGAACTGTTAACCCTATTGTATTACCAGAAATGGAACCTACTGCCGTTGGTGAAGCAAATCCAAAAGTCAACATATCTTTTGCAGATGATAATAAAGGAGATACTGAAACTGTCACAATATAACTCTTAGTTATTTTACCATCTTGTGAAGTAACAGTAAACGTTACTGGCGCAGTAAAATCTACAACACTTCCATTGGATGTTTGAGCAATATTAGAAACCTTAACAATAGCTCCAGTAGAGGCTGTAAATGTTGAAACTAATGATTTGACATTTGTACCATATGGAACGGTTACAGCTATTGTAGTACCTGATATAACTCCAGTAACCGAAGGATTTGTAAATCCAAATGTTAATAAATCAGCACCTGTATTCTGTGTACTTGAACTTATAGTTACAGTTACTATATAAGTTTGTGTTGATCCGTCTTCTGCAGTTACTACATAGGCAACAGGGTTTGTAAAGTTATTTGCTGTTGTTCCACTTACCTGTACTGTCGAACCAACTTTTACTGTTGATAAAGCAGAATTTGTAAATGTTGCTACCAATGCTGTGACATTTGTTCCATTTGGTACCGTTACCGCGATATTTGTTCCTGAAATAACTCCAGATGCGGAAGGTGATACAAAACTAAAAACAGTAAGGTCTTTTGCAGAACTCAAATTCGTGGAAGATACTGTTACTGTAACAGTATATGTTTTAGTTGTAACTCCATCTTCTGCTGTTACCACATAACTAACTGGTGTAGTAAAGTTATTTGCATTTGTTCCACTTACCTGTGCTGTTGAACCTACTTTTACTGTTGAACCTACTGAATTAGTAAATGTAGCTATTAAAGCAGATACATTCGTTCCATTTGGAACTGTTAAAGCAATATTTGTTCCTGAAATAACTCCTGTTACGGA
>CANGOA010000038.1 GCA_947455255.1 Flavobacteriia bacterium
AGTAACAGGAATTACAGCTGGAACATCTGCAACATTACGTTGGACAATCACCAATGGAACTTGTACATCAACGGATGATATCACATTAACAAATAACAATGTACCTACAATCACTGGTCCTTTAAATGTATGTGTAGCTTCAACGATACAATTAAGTGGAACAGGAGTACCAAATGTCACTTCCCCTTGGGTTACTTCAAATTTAACGGCTACAACAATTTCTAATACAGGCTTAGTAAGTGGTGTTTCTGCAGGAACAACAACTATAACTTATTTAGAGTCAAATGGGTGTACAAATACTTTATTAGTGACAGTAAACTTATGTACAGTTTGTGGAGCTAATTTAACTTCTGTTTTAGGTTCAGACAATCAAACATTATGTTTGAGTTCAAATCTTAACAATATTACTTATTCAACGAATGTAGCTACAGGTATTTCAAATAGTGGGATTTCTGGAATAAATGGTTTACCAGCGGGTGTTTCTGCATCTTGGTCTTCAAATACAATAACAATTTCTGGTACACCTACTGCAACTGGTACCTTTAATTATAGTATTATATTAACAGGAGGTACATGCGCTGGAGAAGTAATAACAGGTAAAATTGTAGTTACACCAAAAATAGTTCCATCATTTATATCTGTACCTTCTATTTGTTCGGGAGATGTATTAAGTGCCTTGCCAACAAATTCATTAAATGGATACACAGGAACTTGGTTACCAGCCTTAGATAATACAAAAACAACAAAGTATACTTTTACTCCAAATGTTGGTCAGTGTGCAACTACAAAATCGATGAATATTGTTGTAAATACACCTCCTTCCGTATCGGTAAATAATCCAACGATTTGTAATGGAAATTCAGCAACACTAACAGCAACACCTGTTGAAACAGGTGGTAAATACAAATGGAGTACAGGAGAAACAACCCAATCTATTTCTGTTTCACCTACTTCAACGCAACAGTATTATGTACTATATTCTTTAGCGCCTGATTTATTATGTAATATTGATTTTGAAGATGTACAGTTAGCACCTGTTAATTCTTTCAAAATTGTCAATCAATCTGCTGTGCCGTGCTGGAAAACAACAGCTTCTGATGGAATGATTGAGGTTTGGGGTAATGGGTTTTTGGGAGTTCCTGCATATAGCGGAACTCAATTTATTGAATTAAATGCGAATGAAGTATCAACATTATATCAAGATTTTAAAGTCTCTGAAGGTAATTCTGCTAAAATTTCATTTGCACACAGAGGAAGAAATGGTGTAGACGTTATGACTGTAGAAGTAGGTCCTGTAAGTGGACCTTTCGAAAGTTTAGATACAATTTCTACAGGAAATTCAAATTGGTCATATCATACAAAAGATTACACATTTCCTACTAATGGAGATTCTATCTATCGTATCAAATTTAATTCAATTAGTTCAACAGGAGGTTCTGGAGTTGGTAATTTTCTTGATGCTTTCTCAATTGTATACTCTAATTGTCCAAGCGATACTACTTTTTCTTTGGTAACTGTTTCTCCAAAAACAAAACCAACTTTTGATGCAATTTCACCAGTATGTTTTGGGTCAACAATAACAGCATTACCTCCGATTTCTAAGAATGGTATTTCAGGAATATGGACTCCCGCATTAAACAATTTAGCTACAACTAAATATGTCTTTACTCCGAATGCTGGACAATGCTCAGATACAACTTCATTAACAATTATCGTGAATTCAAAACCAAACATTACTTTAGGTTTGATTAGTTCACCAATAACATGTTCTGGAAATGAAGGGAGTATAGAGTTAACTGGATTACAATTAAATACATCATATACTGTAAATTATTCAAAAAACAATACGCCTATTAGTGTGAATCTGTCAAGTAATGGAGTAGGTAAAATATTGATTTCTTCTTTAAAAGCTGCTGAATATACCAATATAAGTGTTGTTCTTTCAGGTTGTTCTTCAAACAGTTTATTAGGCCCTGTTAAATTGGTTGATCCGGTATTACCAGATGCGAATGCTAGTGCTACAACTGCAATCTGTGAAGGTCAAACATTAAGTTTATCATCAGATAATCCAGGTGTTGGAGCAACATTCACTTGGACAGGGCCAAATGGATTTACTTCAAATTCTCAAAATCCTACAGTAAGTACAAATGCAAAACAAAATATGTCAGGAACATATTCGGTTATCCAGAGTTATTTAGGATGTACAGGAGTTGTGTCGACAGTTGATGTAGAAGTTACTACTTTACCTCAGGCGGGTATTATTTCAGGGGCTAATCCAATGTGTTTGGGAGTCACTACTACATATACATCATCAGTTTCTGGAGGAACTTGGAGTTCAACAAATCCTGCTGTGGCTTCAATTAATAGTTTAACAGGTGTTGTAACAAATAATATTCCTGGAAGTGCTGATATAACATACAAAGTATTAGGTACTGGTGGTTGTGCGGATGTGAGTGTTAAAAGATCAATCGTTGTAAATGATAATTACACCTTAAATTTAACTTCAGCATCGGAGACAGATACACAATCAGTTTGTTTAAATACTGCAATTAGTCAAATAGAATATACTATTGTGGGAGCAACAGGTGTAATTGCTACAAATCTTCCATTAGGTATAAATGCGAATGTAATTGCTGATAAAATAACTATTTCAGGGACTCCTTCCCAAAAAGGGACATTTAATTACATAATTAAAGCGATTGGAGGTTGTGGAAATGATTCTGTTTTAGGTCGAATTATAGTTGATGATATGTTAACACCTGCTGTATCAATAACATCCTCGGACGCTGATAATATTATTTGTTTAGGAACAAGTGTTACATTTACTGCTCATCCAGTTAATGGAGGAACATCACCAACATATCAATGGAAATTAAATGGAATTGATGTATTTGGAGAAGTAACAAATACCTATACTAAATCTACTTTAGTTGATGGAGATCAAGTTTCAGTTGTGATGACTTCAAATTCTGCATGTGCTTCACCTTCAACTGCAACTTCAAATATTATCATTACTAATATAGGTAATAATGTAGCACCTTCATTTAATACAAAGTCATCCATTTGTGAAGATGAGATTTACTCCTTACCAACAACTTCGAAGGAAGGTTCTGTTGGTACATGGTCACCTTCAATGAATTTGAAACAAACAACGAAATATACATTCACTCCAGATGTGGCAGGTTGTTATACTTCTACAACTTATACGTTGGTTGTAAATCCTCTACCAATCGTGAGCACTACAATTGGTTCTTCGAATGTTTGTAATAATACAGCTACTGATATAAAATTATCAAGTTCAACAATCGGAACAACCTATACATGGACAGCTACTAATTCTTTAAATGTAAATGGTGCAAATTCAGGGTCAGGAAGTACAATTGCTCAGGTATTAAATGTAACAGATTCTTTAATCGGAACAGCTGGATATGTTATTACACCTAAATCTGGTGTTTGTGTAGGAAAACCAGTTACTGTTAATTTAACAGTAAATCCTTCTGTTATTCCAAGTGTAAAAGTGTATGTAGATAGTTTGTATGCAGATACAATTACAATTTGCCCTGATAATTCATTAACACTTCACGCCATCCCTACAAATGGAGGAACAAATCCAATATATCAATGGAAGGTAAATAATGTAAATAAAGGAACAAATTCTCCTTTTTTCTCATTTTCTCAATTCAAGAACAATGATTTGGTAAGTGTTACAATGACTTCTAATCAACCATGTGCAAATCCGATTACCATTTCATCGAATAAATGGAGAGTTTTAGTTCGTTCAAATCCACTTAAAGTTATTGGAGAGCCGATGACCGCATGTACTGATTCAAGTGGTTCTATCACTGTAAAAGGAAATGGTGTTGGTCAACTAAGCTGGTCTGTTTTTGGGAATACAAATTTATTAGATTCTGTTCCGCATGTAGTGATTTCTACAATACCAGATCAGCCTTATATAATTGACAATT
This sequence comes from Flavobacteriia bacterium, assembly GCA_947455255.1. GTDB lineage: Bacteria > Bacteroidota > Bacteroidia > Flavobacteriales_D > Crocinitomicaceae > CANHVK01. The sequence continues at coordinate 3,966 of CANGOA010000038.1, forward strand.
TGACGGATAAAACCTATATGGTTTATTTTAACGATGGGACATGTGTTTACCAATATAAAGCAACAGTAACAAAACCATCTTATCCTGAACCACCAGTAAATATATTATTTAGTAAACCAGCACCAATTTGTAAAGGTGATTCCGTTCTATTGACTGCAATGAGAACGGAATACAACTTATCAAATTATGTTTGGGTGAAAGATGATGTTGATACTTTAAGTTTTAAGGATTCATCAATTTGGGTTAATTCATCAGGGAAGTTTAGTGTAAATATTGTAACAAATGGTTGTGAATCTTCATTTACTGACACGGTAGTAACGTTCATAGATCAACCAACCCCGATGTCGATCACAGAAGTTATTCAACCGTCTTGTACAGTTAATTTCGGTAGTGTTAAGTTATCAGGATTACCTTTAGGAAATTGGAAAATTTCTTCCACGCCATCTGTTGGAGCACCTATTAATGGTACAGGTAATTCGTATACATTATCCAATTTAAATCCATCAACCACGTATGCTATTACTGTACAAAATAATAATGGTTGTTTTTCAGATACGACTCAGGTTAAAATAAAAGCTAAAATTTTACCACCCTCTGCACCAAAAGTTACAATAACATCACAACCAACTTGTAGTGTTGATACGGGTTCGGTTTTATTAACATTTTTACCAAAAGGGTCATGGACAGTAATAAGTTCTCCAATAGTTAAAACGTATACTGGTAAAACTTCTTCTAAATTTATTACCGATTTAGTAGATAATACTACTTATACATTTGTTGTAAAAGATTCAAATGGATGTACTTCTGTACCTTCATTACCAGTAGTAATAAATAAATATTATGGTAAACCTTCAAAACCTACAGTTAATACACCCCAAACATTTTGTTCTATTGTAAAACCAATTGTCGCTAATTTAGATGCTGGGACTTCAATTTCACCAATATGGTATAAAGATTTATCATCTCAAAATGTGTTTGATAGTTCAGCGTTATTAGTTCAAAATGGTAAGTATTATTTAACACAAAAAGTAAATGGATGTGAGAGTGATCGCGTTTTAGTAACAGTTAAATTGAATGTTGGACCTAAACTGCCTACACTTGCTCCTATATCTTATTGCGCAACTTCTTTACATACAATTTCGGATTTAACTAAGAAAATAAGTGTAACAAACAATTCAATTGCAATTTATGATGGTATTTTATCTGGTAATGCTTTACCATCTTCAGATATTTTACAGTCAAAAGATTATTATTATGAGGCAGATAGTTTAGGTTGTGTGAGTGAATCTCGTCAAAAAGTCAAAGTAACTATTATTGATGGGACATTACCTAAATTAACTACAACAACTCCTGCAATTTGTACATCTAATAATTTAACTTATGGAGATTTATCAAAAGAAGTTGGTTCTGCTTTAGGATTGATTTGGTATGCAACTTCAAATGGAGGAAGTTCATATGCATTAACAGATAAAGTATCTTTCCCACCTATGAAGCAAACCTATTATGTAGCATATAAACCAAATCAGGTAAATGCATGCGAAAGTAAAGATCGGATTCAGGTTACTGTAACATTTGTATTATCTCCTACAAATGTTACAATGAAAGATAATTTTTATCAGCCATGTAAAGATGCAAAAGAGACAGTTGCAAATCTTCCTACAGCACCTTATAATGTAAATACGATAGCTTGGTTTACAGATCCAAATTCAACTAATCCACTTAAATTGACAGACCCTTTATATTCAACCAATTATTATGCAGCAGCATATAATGTTGATGCTACAACTGGAAAAAAATGTTTTTCTTCCAAGAAAGATTTGGTTAATGTTCATTTATATGATGTTGCATTTATTGCACATCCTGAAAATAGTATTTGTGAAAAGAATACAGGTACATTGACTATTGATCAAAAAAATATTCAAGGGATTGCTCCATTTACTTTTACTATTAAAGATAAAAATGGGGAAGTAGTCGGTAACACTGCAAAAACTACAAATTTAAAAGCTGGAGAATATACCATTTTGGTTGTAGATTCAAAAAATTGTAAACAAACAGTAAATGAGAATGTTGGATGTACATATGTTGATTTACCTCATATTTTAACACCAGATGGAGATGGTAAAAATGATACTTGGATTATACATTATTATGAGAAATATCCATCCGTTCAAGTTACAATCTTTAATCGTTGGGGTTCTAAAGTATATACAAGTGCAATACCATACATGGATACATGGGATGGGAAAGCAAGTTCGGACATTACTACATTAGGTGAAGGGTACTTACCAGCAGGGACTTATTTCTATATCATTGATAAAGGAAATGGAGAAGCAGTTGAAAGCGGTTATATCGAATTAGTTAAATAATTATTTTGAGATATAATTTAATGGTACTTTAATCTGTTATAGTAGCCATTTACTGAAAAAATATCCATAATATTGCAAAATATTTAGTTTAAAAAAACAATGGCTTTGAATAGATTTTGGTTTGTATTTACAGTAATCCTTTGTACGTCTGTGTTTTCTTTTTCACAAGAAAAGAAAATTGCTAAAGGATTGATAGAATTTGAAGCTAAAAATTATATTTCTTCAAGTAAAATTTATACGCAATTAATTAAGGAAGATTCTATAGATCCTCAGCTTTATCCAGATGTATACAGAAATGGTGCTATTTCTGCTATAAATATTAAAAGGTTTACAGAAGCAAAGCATTTTTATGAAAAATTAAGTAAAACAGATCAGTTTACGTTTGAAGATGCATTTAATTACATTCAATTAATGGTCTATATTGGAGCAACACAAGAAGCTCAAAAAATGTATAGCCATCCAGTTGTTGTTGCAAGTAACGATTCTCGTTTGAATTTGTTAGAAGTTTATTTTAACGGTACTTATTTGGATGATTTACGTAAAGATTCGTTAAAATATAAAGTAGAGTTGGCAACTTTTAATTCTGAAAAGGGGGATTTCACGCCAGCATATTATCCAAATGGAATAGCACTAACCTCTACAATTAAAAAGAAAAATAAAACACCTTGGTTAATTGAGAATACTGTTTTGTTACCAGCATTTTTGTATAATGATAGTACAAAATTGCGCAAGAAATTAAAAGGTAATGGGAGTCATAAATTTGAGGGTATATCTTTTTACGATAGTATTGATAAATTATGGTATTTTTCTAAATATTTACCTCAAAACAAAAAACAACCAATAAACGCTGTTGGAATATTTGTATATGATGAGATTCGAAAAAAAGAACGTAAATTTTCTTTTAATGAAAAAAATGCATTTACAAGTCATGCGAATGTATCAAATGATCATCAAATTTTTTGGTTTGCTTCTGATAGAGAAGGAGGAGTAGGCGGATTGGACATTTGGTATTGTACACGTGATCAAAATCGTTGGTCGGAACCAATGAATGCTGGAACATCAATCAATACTTCTGGAGATGAAATGTTTCCATATGAAAGTGATGGAAAGTTATATTTTACGAGTAATGGTCATCCGGGGTTTGGTGGTTTTGATATTTTTCACGCTTCCGTAAATGGATTTGAAGTTTCAAATGTTAAAAATGCTGGTTATCCAATTAATACGAATACAAATGATTATTCAATTTCAATAGATAAAACGCATTTACACGGCTTTTTCACCAGTAATCGTGGTGACTTAAAAGATCGTCTCTATTCAGTGGTTTTAAATGATGTTACAGTAGATCTTGAAGCTCATGTATTTTCTAATATTGGTGTTCAGAATGTGATTTCTGGAGTTCGAGTTTTAGTAATGAATAGTAGGAATCGAGTGATCGATACCTTGTACACCGATGAAAACGGAAAGTTTACATTTAAATCTAAGCCTGATCAGCAATTTACTTTTTTAATTGGGAGTGGTGATCATGAGCCTTTAGCTGTTGATTTTAACACGAATGGTATTGCTAAGTCAGAAATAATTGAAAAAAGTTTTGTATTGGAGGAAACTATGGTGTCTTTTGATTTGACAGTTACAGATCATGAGTCTTCTTATGCAGTTCCTGCTGCTTCAATAGAGTTGAAAAATATTGAAACTGGTAAAAATATTGAATTTACTTCTGATTTTTATGGAAACATACATGCAAATTTACCTTTCAATAATACCTATCAGATAACTGCAACTAAATTGGGGTATGATCCATCAGTCATTCAATTTAGAACAACAGATACTCTAAAAAAAATACAGGAAAAAATAGAAATTCGTAAAACTCCTGCACTTATAACTATGCGTTTAGATAATATTTTATATGCATACAATAGTTTTGGATTGAGTATTGAAGGGAAATCAGAGTTAGATACTTTAGCAACATTCTTAAAAGAAAATTCAGAAGTAAATATGGAGATTAGTTCTCACACAGATTCTCGTGGTAAAGCACAATACAATATGGAACTTTCTAAAAAACGAAGTGAAAGTTGTTTAAACTATATTGTAGCCAAAGGTATTGCTCGAGAACGAATGACTGTAACGAACTATGGAGAAACGAAGTTGTTGAACCAATGTGCGGATGGAGTAGAATGTTCTGAAGAATTACATAAAATTAATCGTAGAACTGAATTTACCTTTACTTTTCCAAGAAAACAAGAAACTGATCCAGAGTAAAATCGATTTTTGTTTTCTGTTAATAAATATGGATAACTTCCCTGTTATTACATCTTAAATCCACGTATTTTTGCATTCTAAAAGATTGTAAAATGGTAGATATTAATCCAAAAGAATTACCGATTCCTAAATTGCATCAAATTTTATTAGGTGCAATAGGACCAAGACCAATTGCATTTGCCTCAACAGTAGATGCTGAAGGAAATCACAATTTGTCTCCTTTTAGTTTTTTCAATGTTTTTAGTGCGAATCCTCCAATTTTAATTTTTTCTCCAGCGCGTAGTGGAAGAACAAATGAGACAAAGGATACATACAAAAACGTGAAGGTTGTTCCCGAGGTTGTGATTAATATTGTAAATTATGACATCGTACAACAAATGAGTTTAAGTAGTTCTCCTTATGCTCCAGATGTGGATGAGTTTGTTAAAGCAGGTTTCACAGCTTTAGACTCAGACTTGGTAAAACCAAAGCGTGTTGCTGAGTCCCCAGTTCAATTTGAATGTAAAGTGAATGAAGTGATTGAATTGGGAGATCAAGGTGGTGCAGGAAATTTAATTATTTGCGAAGTAGTAAAAATCCATATTGCAGAAGAAGTGTTAGATGATAACGGATTAATCGATCAACATAAAATCAATTTAGTGGCACGAATGGGTGGGAACTGGTATGTACATGCAAATGAGCAATCCATGTTTGAGGTGGTTAAACCAATTACAACTGTTGGTATTGGTTTTGATCAATTGCCGAATGATGTCTTAACGTCTGATGTGTTGACCAAGAATGATTTAGGCTTGTTAGCTGGGATTGAGAAATTACCAAATGAGACAGAAGTTAACGAATATAAATTAGTAGAATTAAATAATTTATTCGTAACTTTAGATAGTAATCCTAGTCAATTAGAAGTTGAATTGCATAAACATGCTCAAGTACTTTTAACTGAAAATAAATTGAATGAGGCTTGGATGACCTTATTGGCTTTTAATAATTAATAGAATAAACAAATAAGTATGTACAAATTAGCAGGAACAGTTAAAGTAGTTAATCCTACAGTTCAGGTATCTGAGAAATTCTCTAAAAGAGAGTTCGTAGTTTCAGACACATCAGGAATGTATCCACAAGATATTTTATTTCAATTAACTCAAGATAAATGCACTTTATTAGATGGTGTTAATGTGAATGATCAAATCGAAGTTTCTTTTAACTTACGTGGAAGAGAGTGGACTAATCCTCAAGGTGAAGTAAAATATTTTAACTCGCTAGATGCTTGGAGAATTGATAAAGTAGGTGCTGCTTCACAAGGAATGCCAGCCAGTGGACCGTCTGCTATGAATTTGAATCCAGTTGCTTCTGCTACGCCAGAGATGACTACTTCAAGTTCGGATGATGATCTTCCTTTCTAAGATTTATTAAATTTATTAAAGCCACTGAAAAGTGGCTTTTTTTGTGTCTAATTTATTTGTTACTACTTTTGATGTTAATTTTTCAATTATGTTTTTAAAATATCGATTTTTTGTAAATGTTCTGATCAATCGATATTTTCTGTTATTCTTAGTAGTATTTGGATTTGCATATTTTTTTAATATTATTAATTTAAAAGAATTACAGTCTAATTTTCCGGATAAAGTAAGATCAAATCAAACTGTAGCTACATCTGATGATGTAATATATCTCAAACCAGCAAAAAATTGGTTAAATAGTTATACTTGGACAGATGGAAGTATTGGAAGACAACAATATTTTAGTAGACCACCAGGTTATTCAATGTTTATACTTCCATTTTATAAATTTTTTGGGTTAAAGGATGGTTTATTTTATTTGAAATTTTTTCAATTACTATTTTTTTCAATTTCGGTAATTGCATTTTATCGTATTGTAGAAAAGGGAGTAGATGAGCAGAAAATCTCACTTTTTTTTGTTTTCCTCTATGGAATTTTTCCAATTGCCTCGGGTTTTGTTTTTTACACATTAACAGAAGCAATTACGCCTGCACTCCTTATATTTTATCTTTATTTCCTCCAAAAAGCATTATTAGCTCAAACAAATAAACTACGATGGTATTTTGTTTCGGCTTTTATTTTAGGTGTTTTTTTACTCGTTCGTCCTGTATTTGCTATGTTTGCATTGCCATTTTTGATTATATCTATAACGGATAAGAAATTCACAAGTAACTTTATTTCCAGGTTAAAGAATACTTGTGGATTAATGTTATTCATTCTTTTGCCACTGTTATTTTGGGAGATTCGAGTAATATCGATTTGTGGTGAGTTTCCTGGATTATATCCGGTGTATGACAAAGAAGTTAATACAATTTATAGACCTACACATAAGGCGATATGGGAATTTGGTAAATGTTGGGGGATTTCTGGGAAAGATTTTCATGAGCACATTGGTCCTATATGGGAACAAATAATTTATCCAGATTCAATACTAGGGAATCCAATTGAAAGTTTTATTGCTATTATTCCTAAAAATATTGTCAATGAGTTAGGTGAATATAACATTCGAAAAGCTTTTGAGTCTTATCAAAAAACGGTTGTTTATCAACGTGAATCGTATTTATTAAAACAGTATTTACCAGTCAATTTTGATGAGAAAGAACAACGAACTATATTTTTGTTTAATACTCTGAAAGAGAGTTATAAGTCTAAACATTGGCTTAATTACTATGTGGTAGTTCCTTTTATTTACTTAAAAGAGATGTCATTACATTCGAATCTAAATTTATATATTTTCCAACACTCTTGGCGAGGTAATTTTGTGATGGAACTTGTTCGATTGTTTTCATTATTAGTTCATTTTTTTCTTTTTGTTATACTGATTTGTAGCATATTTGTTCGTAAAATTTCATTGTTATCCAGAATGTTATCAGTTTCATCCATTATTTACGTATTGTTCTTAGCTTTTTACTTTAGAGAATTGGAAGAACGATACACATTACCGATTTTACCTGTACTTTTTCTGATTTCTTCGGATGTAATTTTTCACTCTAAAATCTATCAATATGTTTTATCAAGATTTAAAAAAGTTTAGTTTAACTTTTGTTTTATTTATTTTCATTGTTTTTTATGGAAATTCTCAGGAAAGTTTAAATGTTGAAAGTCTAAGTATAAATGAAACTTACGACAATGTATTAATTAAGAAACTTAACTCAGATAAGAACAGTTCAACTTTTCTAATTTTCATTAAGAAAGAGGTGAAACTACATAAACATCTTTCACACAGTGAAACTATTTATGTAGTCGATGGATCAGGTAAAATGGTTATGGGAGATAAGAATTTAGAGGTTAAAAAAGGAGATGTAATTTTTATTCCAGAAAACACTCCTCATTCAGTAATAGTTACTTCAGAGCAACCTTTAAAAGTAATATCAACCCAAGCTCCAGAGTTTGATGGAAAAGATAGGGTATTTATAGAGTGACTAAAATTGAAAATAAATGAATTGAGCTTCTTTATTTGTTATCAGTTTGAATACGATTAATAGAACAATTAAAAATGTAGTGTTTTTGATAATAGGTACCGCAATATTTCTTTCCTCTTTTCTTATTTTCCAATCTATTAATACCACAGCTAGTATATAGGGAATCACTTGTGTATTTGCTAAACCTTCGCCCGTAAAAAACTTATCAGGACAATCATAAAGGTTGGCAATAATACTTCTTAAGTATGATAAAGCCTCTGAAATTGTTTTTGCACGAAAGAAAACCCATGCAATCGTTACAAGTCCGAAAGTGCTGACGATTTGAACTGTTTTTCTAAACAAGTTTGCAGGTTGATTTGCATTTTTCTTTTGGCTTAAAACATATACTATATAAATTAAAGCATGTATGCTACCCCAAATTAGGAACGTCCAATTTGCACCATGCCAAAATCCACTGAAGACAAATACAAGTGCAATATTTCGAATTGTTTTTAAGGTTGAACCTTTGGATCCGCCGAGTGGAATAAATAAATATTCTCTAAACCACGAACTCAATGAAATATGCCAGCGTTTCCAAAATTCTTTGATGTTTTTAGAAAAGTATGGGAATTTAAAATTACTTAGGATTTCAAAACCTAATAATTTAGACGACCCCATCGCAATGTCAGAATAACCACTAAAATCACAATATATTTGAAAACTAAATGCAATAGCTGTTAACATCAGTGACATCGCTGTATAATTTTGATGTATTTCAAACGTAACGTTTACAATGTTTGCAAGACTATCTGCAATCACTATTTTTTTGAAAAAACCATACAGAATTAAATAACATCCTTCTCTTGCTTGTTTGAAATTAAAGATTCTTTTTTGACTTATTTGAGGGACTAAATGTCCTGCTCTTTCTATAGGTCCTGCAACCAATAAAGGAAAGAAACTTACAAACAACGCGTAATCTACAATGTTTTTTATTGGTTTTTGTTTGTCGCGATATATGTCAAAAACGTAGGAGAGTCCATGAAATGTGTAAAAGGAAATACCAACAGGAACCAGTAATTTTAGTAAAGGTAAAGAAGCATGAATCCCAACATTCGTTAATGATTCGGTAAGTTCATTTACAAAGAAATTATAGTATTTAAAAACGGCTAGTATTCCAAGATTGGAGATAACGCTAAGTGTCAAGAATGTTTTTGCGGTTTTTTTTGAAGGACTACTGACTTTAAATGCTAGCGAGTAATCCAGAAATGTAGAAAATATTAGGATAGATAAAAAAAAGATACTCCAGGATCCATAAAAGAAATAACTAGCAAGTAAAAGAAAAACATTTTGATTTTGCAATGTGGAATACCTACCTAATATCCAATAGAAAATGAAAATAGTGGGGAAAAACCAAAGATATTCTATTGAGTTAAATAACATTTAGTGGAATATTTTGGTGTTAGATAAAGAATCAATCATTTTTTTTCCAATACTTGGAAAGTAATGTGTGATATCAGCGTATTCGTTTTGACTATTGGTGATTTTATTGACTCCTGAGAAGTCAATAATATGACCTTTAAAAATCTTATTTAGTATTAGGTAATCCTTCGTTCCAAAAGTACGTTGGTTATACATCGGCGAGAATAATATAGAGTATTTACTATTGTGTTTGCGAAGTGTTTTTTTTATGCGTGATAAATATCCAAGAATAATTTTATTAATTCGATCTGGTTGTTTGATGGCATAACCACTTCTTTTTGGTAATTCTTTACGATTATTTATAACATTCTGAGGAGTAATAAACATATTGTCAAAATCTCCGTTTTTAGGGCAATAGTGATTTAAATCGTTCGTGTATTTATCCACAAACATAAGGTCTATTTTTTCTTCAAAACCAAGAAGTATACGCATGTTTTTCGGAAGGTTTTCCCCGCTGTAGTAAAAGAAAATTAGAAAATGATTGCTTACACTTTGTAACCAAGATTTATTAGAAATTATAGGACTTTCATCTTGTTTTACATCGCCATTTTGTAAAAAACAAATATTGTTATCTAATAAAATAATAATGTTCTTGAGTTGAAAATTTTTACGATCTAAATATTCAAGTTTTTTGCAGATTCCTCCAATACGTTCCCCCCAATTAGCAAAGTGAAAAGGATGAACTTTTGGATTGTCGTTGAATATTTTGTGCTTAATATAGCAAGCATAGAGAGGTACACTTCTTGAGCTGCCAAAAATGAAGGTATTGTAGTTTGTTTTAGTTCGCTCTAGTTTTTTAACGGAAAAGTCACTGATATTATTAAAGTAATATTTTACTTCATTTTTTTTATCAATTCCAAAATCACAGTATACATCTCTTAGGATATAGAATAAAACAAGTACAGTAAAGCCAATAAAAAAAACACCAACTTTGCGTATTATACTTCTAAAAAAAAGTTTGAATTCCAAAGTTGGTGTTTATTAAAATGTGGGAGATATTATTTAACCAATTGTATCCCCGTATAATTTTGAGGAGTAATTTGTTTTAACTCTGCTTTTAAGTCTTCAGAAACCGCAAGCGTTTCAATGAAAGCATGAACAGAGGCTTTTGTGGTTGCCTCATTTTTACGAGTCAATCCTTTCAAAGCTTCGTATGGTTTAGGGAAACCTTCACGACGTAAGATAGTTTGTATTGCTTCCGCTACAACCGCCCAGTTTTTCTCTAAATCATTTTCAAACGCTTCTTCATTTAATAATAATTTCTCTAATCCAACTAACGTTGATTTCATAGAAATTAAAGAATGAGCTAAAGGAACACCGATGGTTCTTAGAACCGTTGAATCTGTTAAGTCACGTTGTAAGCGAGAAACAGGAAGTTTTGCTGCTAAATGTTCAAATAAAGCATTTGCAATACCGATGTTACCTTCTGAGTTTTCAAAATCAATTGGATTTACTTTGTGTGGCATTGCAGATGAACCAATTTCTCCTTCTTTCAATTTTTGTTTGAAATAATCCATGGATACATACATCCACATATCACGATTCAAATCTAAGATGATAGTGTTGATACGCTTAAGTGCATCAAATAACGCAGCTAAATTATCGTAGTGTTCAATTTGTGTAGTTGTTTGACTTCTATCTAAACCTAATACATTATTTACAAAGTTGTTTGAAAATGCTACCCAATCGTGACCTGGAAACGCAATGTGATGTGCGTTTAAGTTTCCTGTTGCACCACCAAATTTAGCAGAGAAAGGAACAGTAGTAGCCTGAGCTAATTGTTTTTCCAAACGTTCTGAAAAAACTTGAATTTCTTTCCCTAAGCGTGTAGGAGATGCTGGTTGACCATGAGTTTTTGCCAACATAGAAACATCTTTCCATTCTACCTTTAACTCGTTTAATTTCGAAATTACCTTATTTAATAGGGGAAAGTAAACGTCAAGTAAAGCATCTTTCAAGGAAAGAGGAATACTAGTGTTGTTAATGTCTTGTGAAGTTAGACCAAAATGAATAAATTCAAGGTATTGGTCAAGACCTAATAGAGACATTTGTTCTTTTAAGAAATACTCCACCGCTTTTACATCGTGGTTAGTAATTTTCTCAGAGTTTTTAATCCAAAGAGCATCTTCTTCCGTGAAGTTCAGGTATATGTTTCTTAAAGTTTGAATTTTATCTAAAGGAAATGATTGTAATGGAGATACTTGCGCTTCAACCATTGCAATAAAATATTCGATCTCTACTTGTACACGGTATTTGATTAATCCAAATTCAGAGAAGTATTTTGCTAATTCTTCTGTTTTTGATCTATATCTTCCATCTACAGGAGAAATGGCTGTTAAAGCGTTTAAAGTCATATTATTTTAATTAATTGTGGTGCAAAGATACGAATTCATCTCGGTTCACTTTTCTGTTTTAAGCAATTATTTGTGTATAACTTCTTGCTTTCAGAGAGGACTCTTGCTATCAGAATTTGTGTATTTTATCTATTTTTATCTTTCTAAAAATATATTCCTTTTTGTATGAAGTTTTTCGTTTTCCTCTTTTCGTTTTGTTTGACCGGCACAGTATCTGCATATACTTCAACTACACCTCCAGATTCTACCTCGAATTTAGCTCAAAAAACGGCAGCAACTTTAGTGATTGAAGAGGCGAAACATTATTATTCAGATGGTCATTTTAAAGAGGCTTTGGCGATGTTTAAACAAGCTGAAGTAAAAGACCAAGAGTCTTGGAAGGCTTCTTATTGGGTGGCATTATGTTATTATCGCTTGAATAATTTTACGATGGCATTAAAACATGTTGAGTCGGCTCGTAGAAAGGACAAAGAAGTAGATGCAGATTTACATGAATTGTTGGGGAGATGTTATCACCAAAATGGAATGTTGGATTCTGCATTAGCAAATTATGGTCGTGCATTGAATGAATTGTCAAAACAGCGTGCTGAAGAACTTCATGTTTGGGATAAAATGGAAGAATGTAAGTTTGCAAAAGCAGAACTTGTAAAGAATAAGCCTTTTGCTCGTAAGTTGTTGCCTGGTGATGTCAATACAGAATTTAACGAATACGCTCCTGTTTTAACTCGTAATGGTACAACACTATATTTTGCGGCGCGTAAGAGTAATACGACTGGGGGGATGAAAAATCCGGATGATGAGCAATTTTTTGAAGATATATACCGAGCTAAATGGAACGAACAATTTAAAATGTGGGATAGTATCACAAATAAAATAGATAAGTTGAATGGGCCAGGATTTGAGACTTTTACGTATGTAAATGAAACCGAAGATTACGCGTTATTGACCTTAAATACTACTCAGACAGAATTGGAAACACAAACCGAGAGTTCTGATATATGTGAGGTGTATATGAAAGCGGGTAAATGGGCGAAGCCAAAATTGATCAACAATGAATCTATAAATACTTCTTATTATGATGGTTCAGCAACTATGACTGCAGATGGAAACACAATGGTTTTTGTTTCAGATCGAAATGGTGAAACAAGTTCGATGGATTTATTTATTGTTCGTAAAGAAGGGAAAAAGTGGGGGGAAGCAATACCAATGCCAGCATATGTGAATACTTTACGTAGAGAAACAACACCGTATTTGACTCCTGATGGAAAATTTTTATTTTTCAGTTCAGATGGACATAAAGGAATGGGAGGATACGATGTTTATGTGAGTCAAAATAATGGAGGTAGTTGGTCAAAGCCTATTAATTTAGGGGCTTCTATCAATACTGTAAATGATGATACTCATTTCCAATATTATAAAGCAATAAAACGTGCTTTAATGGCAGGTGTTACGCTTGACGAGATGCAGTGTAACTATAATATTTATGATGTAAATTTATCAGAAGCTGTATTGCCAATCTCTTTTGAATAAAATTATACTAAAATGTTGATTTACTCAGAAACGGATAGGCCTATTAGAATTAACTTTTTAATTTAATTTTTCAAGCGTCAAACTGGCTTAAGTGGTGGTCTAAGTGTTTGTAAAATAAATTGTTCCATTCGTTTTTAGATAAAACTCCAAAGGACATAGATTCTTTCCCTTCAAATTCATTTTCGCCTAATTGTTGGGTTTTTACGATGTAATCAATCAATTTTTTCTTTTCAGCTTCAAAATCACGTTGGTCCGCAATGATAAAATACGGCGCTGTTTGACTACTTTTTTTATAAACTGCTTCTGTGACTACGTATTTTTTTACAAAGCTTTTTAAAATGAATTTTAAAAAGAAATTTGGTTTTGGATGTTTGTCGGTATACACAGTTTCGTAAGTAACATTACAATGTGCAAGCATTTGAGCGACATTCATTTTACCCCATACAGGTTGTGTGTCGCTCGTTAACGAGTTGATGCGAGCAATGATTTCGTTGCTTACTTCTTTAGTAAAAATATTTTTCATAATTTTATTTTAGTTGTGTTAAAAATACACATTTTTTTTTATCGCAGAGAAAGGGAGAGAAATGGACGTATTGACTTGTTTTTGAGGGCGCAGAGGTAATCTAACTTTGTTAGATTTGTGACGCTAAGTTTTTTGACTAAGTCAAAAACTCTCTGTGAACTCAATACGTTCAATTTGTCAAAAGAAATACTCTGTGAGCTCTGCGATAAAAAACTAATCCAAGCTGTGATCTTATTAATCCATCTATTTTTTAATGACTCATCAAGAAAATTTGTTTTTTGTGTTAATAAAATAGGTTGATTTTTTAACACAGAGTAAAGGAGAGTAATGGACGTGATTGACGATTTTTTTTTTTTTTTTGAGGGACAAAGGGAATCTAACTTTGTTAGATTTGTGACACTAAGTTTTTTGACAAAGTCAAAAACTCTCTGTGAACTCAATACGTTCAATTTGTCAAAAGAAATACTCTGTGAGCTCTGCGATAAAAAAAAACTAATCTAAATTGTGTATCTTTTCAATCCATTTATTTTTTAAAACCTCACTTAAAAAACTTGCTTTAAATGAATTAATTGCTAGTTGTTTGATTTCTTCTTTGGATAAATTGATTCCATTGACTAATGCTTCAAAATTTTCATTGATATATCCACCAAAATAAGCGGGGTCGTCCGAGTTTACGGTTGCTAACAAACCTTTTTCAAGCATTGTTCGGATAGGGTGGTTTGAAAGTTCAGGAACCACTTGTAGTTTTTCGTTTGATAATGGACAAACCGTCAAAGCGATTTGTTTTTCTACTAAAAATTCTATTAGATTATCATCGTGCAATGAATTATTTCCATGGTCGATTCTATCTACTTGAAGTAATTGAATAGCTTCCCAAACATATTCGGAAGGACCTTCTTCGCCTGCATGAGCAACTACTTTAAATCCTAGTTCTTTTACTTTAGCAAAGACATTTTTAAATTTCGAAGGAGGGTTACCTTTTTCGGAGGAGTCGAGACCGAATCCTGCAATCCAATCTCTAAATGGGAGTGCTTCTTCAAATGTTTTGAAAGCTGCTTCTTCGGGTAGGTGTCTTAAAAAGCTAACAATAAGGTGGGATGTAATTCCAAGTTTTTCTTCCCCATCTTTTAGAGCTTTGGATATACCATTAATCACTTTTTCAAAGGAGATACCTCGTTCTGTATGAGTTTGTGGATCGAAGAAAATCTCTGTGTGAACTACATTTTGGCTGTGTGTTTTCGTTAAATATGCCCATGTTAAATCGTAGAAATCTTGTTCTTCAATTAGCACTGCTGCTCCAGCGTAGTAGATGTCTAAAAATTCTTGCAGGTTATTGAAGTTATATGCACTGCGTAGTTCTTCGATAGAAGAATAAGGGATATCTATGTTGTTGCGTTGCGCTAATTCAAATAGTAATTCTGGTTCGAGTGATCCTTCGATATGGAGGTGTAGTTCTGCTTTAGGAAGGGATTGAATAAATTGTTTCATGTTTTTCTATTAAAATTCAGTAGAACATTCGTTGCATTTGTATACTTTTTTATTGTAGAGTGGTGCTAGCATAAATGCGAATGCTGCAAACAGCGAAATAATACCTGTGATGTTTTTATAGGATGCGAATCCTGCTTGAATATTCGTGGATTGACAGGATGGACAAGTTATGATTTCGTTGTTTTGGTTGGTGTAGGGGGTGTGTTCGAGGTTGTTTAGGTACTCTTTTGCTTGGGTGTAATCTTGTTCGAACACTTGAAGTTTAATTCCTCCGAGCGCTACATTGTACATTGGGTTGGTAGCAATCGTATTTTCATCTTTCAAATAACTTTGAATTCCTTCCAATTCTAATTGACAACGAAGCATGTTTGCATCGATGCTATTGTCAAAGGTTTTTAAAGTTATAAGATTCATTGATTCATGGTAAAAGTTCGTAGTATATTAAATTTAGTCATTTTTTCTTTTTAATTTAACAAAAAAAAGAAATTATGTCAAAAGGAAAAGTAGCTGGAAATGCTCCAGTATTAATCGATGCAGAAGCAGGAAAGAACTACGCATGGTGTACATGTGGATTATCAGATAACCAACCGTTTTGTAATGGAGCGCACAAGGGATCTGATTTTACACCTCAAATTTTTGCATTAGAAGAAGACAAGAAAATAGCTTTGTGTACATGTAAACAAACATCAAATCCTCCATATTGCGATGGAGCGCATAAGAGTTTGTAAGAGTAGAAAGTTAAAAGTAGAAAGTCGAAAGTAGCTTGTGTTTACTTTCGACTTTTTTGTTTTATTGGTAATTAACTTTTAAATAAGTCAATTAATTTAATAAGATTACTAATGAGAGTGGAATCGATTTTATTGTCAGATTCTTCCTTGTTTTTTATCAAACGAAAACTAATATTTTGATTTTCTTGTGTGATATTTATGAAGTAATCAATAAAGTATTCTAATAAAACAATTAATGCTTCAGTCTTGAAAGAGTTTTCAAATCCATTAACGTTGTAATGGTCTATAGTTTTTTTTCTTTTAAATGAAAACTTATTTTGTGATTCTATAGACTTATGATTTAGGTTTTCTTTATCAAAAGTAATTGTTCCAAATATTTCTGAAATGAATACACAATTTTCATTCTTTTTAGTTTCAATAGAAAGCTGCCATTTTTCGTCTTCGCATACTTTTGAGAAATTATAAGAAGAGGAATAAATATTCGTATTAGCAAACCAGGTTCGTTTGGTTTCGCTTTTGGTTTCGGTAAAGTGGAACTGTTTTAAAACTTCTGAGATGTCATTCATGATTGAAGGTTAAAAGTCAGTTTATTAACAGTTAAAAAAATATTTCTTACAACTTTCTCATCAAATATCGATACAACTCCACCATGCACATAATATCGTATTTCGCAACAATCTCATTCGGTGTGTGCACATTATCTTCTGCAGCGCCAATAAAACACCAGTCAATTAATAGATCTGACTTTTGAAGCGAACTTCCATCACTACCGCCTGCGGATTCGACTTCTAATTGAAAATCTATCTTCGATTTTTTAGCAAGGTCGATGATTTTGTTGAGGTACGCTCTTCGTGGTAACATACTATCGCGCATCGATATGGCTACTCCATGTTCTGGTTGTACGTAATCTGTAACCCAGGTAATGTCAGAAATTAAGGCTTGACGAACGTTGTAAATGTCGTATAAAAACTTCGCGCAAAAACCAACGGAATTTCCGCCATGTTCTTCGTAGGTTCCGAAAACAATTGCGCCATTTTCTAATGTTTCAGCGACTTTCAAGGCCGACCAAACTCCTAAGCGATTGTCTAAATAAGGGGATTGAACGGTGCTTTCAGTTTCTCTAAAGTTTGGTTTGTACGTTAAGATGGTTCCACGATCGATAGTCCTTGGAAATACACATTTGTAGATTGGTCGCGCGTTTTCTTGTTCGATGATCATCAATTCGGTTTCGATTTTTCCTTGGCTGTCGCTACCAACCAATTGCATTCCGTCTTCGATATCTGGTCCTCCAATTTTAACAAGTTGGTTGTCGTAACTCACGCTGAAACCAATCGTGTCGATGTGTGCATAAATTGCTGTGCGCGGTTTACCGAAAACAAGGATGATGTTGTCTTGGAATTGATCGCCAGCATAAATGGTTGGTTGCACTTTCCAATCCACTTTGTTTTTATCGATATAGGTTAAGATGAATTTCGCGATTTTACTTTCATCGCTTGAGGCACCTTGAATTGCGGTAAGTTGTTTTAATAATTTCATTAGTAGATACCTTTTGAATGTATTTCTGTGTTTTCTATCTCTTGTAAAAGTACTTTCAATTTTTCACTTTGCTCTAAAGGAATGCAAATTTCCAAGTTACAATCCAATTGAAAATCTTGCACAAGCACTTTAGCGTTTGTAGTTTTGATTAAACTCATGATTGCAGGTAGTTGTGGGTAATTGAAAGTAATTTGTAGGGTTTCTTCCAATTCTTTTTGGATGATGTTTCCTGATTCAATCGCTTCTTTAGCTGCTGCACGGTAGGCGTGTATGAGTCCGCCGACCCCTAATTTTGTTCCTCCAAAGTAGCGAATGACACCTATCAGTACGTTTGTAAGTTCAAAGGATTGTATTTGACCTAAAATAGGGGCTCCTGCGCTGTTGTTTGGTTCTCCGTCGTCGTTTGCGCGTGTGGTGTAGTTGCCAACGCCGAAACGATATGCATAACAAAGGTGTCGCGCTTGATGATGCATTTTTTTCCACTCGTTGAGGTGTTGTTTAGCTTCCTCTTCCGTGCGACAAGGAACAGCATACCCAATAAATTTGGAGCCTTTTTCTTTGTAGAGTCCTTCAGAGAGTTTTTCGAGTGTTTGGTATGAATGTGGATTATTCACAACTTGGTAGATAAAAGAAAACCACCTCGAAAGGTGGTTTTAGTATTATTGAATAGAAAGTTTTTTCTCTAAATCTGCGAGATAAACTTTGAATTGTTTGTCTGTTTCAGAAAGGTTAGTTACCGTTCTGCATGCGTGAAGTACCGTTGCGTGGTCTTTTCCTCCGCAGTGCGCTCCGATGCTTGCAAGAGAAGCCTTTGTCATCTTTTTAGAGAAGAACATAGAGATTTGTCTTGCTTGAACAACCTCACGTTTACGTGTTTTAGATTTCAAAATTTCCATAGGAAGGTTGAAATAATCACATACCACTTTTTGGATGTAGTCGATCGAAATTTCACGTGATGTGTTTTTCACAAATTTGTCAATCATTTGTTTTGCAAGATCCAACGTGATTGCTTTTTTGTTTAAGGAAGCTTGTGCTAATAGTGAAGTCCAAGCACCTTCCATTTCACGGATGTTTGTATTGATGCTGTATGCTAAGTATTCTACTACTTCGTTTGGAAGTTCGATACCGTTACCGTACATTTTTTTCTGTAAGATTGCGATACGTGTTTCTAAGTCTGGTGTAGATAAATCAGCAGATAATCCCCATTTGAAACGAGAAAGAAGGCGTTGCTCCATGTCTTGCATTTCTACTGGTGGTTTATCGGATGTTAAGATAATTTGTTTACCGTTTTGGTGTAAGTGGTTGAAAACAGAGAAGAATACATCCATTGTTTTCGTTTTACCAGCGAAGAATTGTACATCATCGATAATCAATACATCTACCATTTGATAGAAGTGAATGAAATCATTGATAGATTCTTGTTTGATTGCATC
>CANGOA010000039.1 GCA_947455255.1 Flavobacteriia bacterium
ATAGCATTTTTAAGGGTAGAGGTAATGTGCCCTTGTCCTACGACAGTGTCGAAGGTCTGGGGTCTATACTTTCTAGCCGATACTACAAAATCGCTCATTACTTGGTTTTTGTTTTGTGTAACAAATGTACAAAGACTTTCGGAGATTCAAAAATATTACTTACGAACAATGGGGAGAATGTTTTTATAATCTGTGATACGTATTCTGTTATGGTGAACAAGAATTCTACTATTTATTATTGTACAATGAATCTGAACGTATCGTGATATTGAGAGTGAATATTATTTCCTTGTAAATTTCTATCCTAATAAAATTTATCCTCGTTCCATTTGGAAGGATTTTTTTCTATATAATTTTGAATATTTTCAAAGGACAATGTATTCCGAATAATATGATCATGGTAATTGGATTGCCATTTAAAATCGGGGTTAATTTTTCGATTAAATATGGTAACGATTCGTTTGTATTGATTTATTATCACACCAATCGTGCCCGGTTTCCATTGTTCATTTTTCCCGACGTTTTTTGGTTTTTTGGTTTCGATATGTTTGGTTGAAATACGGGTGTTTGATGAAACGTGTGATGGGGATGGGGTTGACGGGTATGCGGTAGATACGCCCAATTTGGGCGTATCTACGTTCCCGCCGTCACGTCCATTTCCCAAAACGTTTTCCGTTATACCACAACCGTTATTCGTATTATTTGGTGTTTTATCAATTATCAATATCCCATGCGTATGATTTGGCATAACGACAAAATTCCCTAATTCAATGAATGGAAAATGTTTCGGGATATCTAACCAAAAACGGATTGCGTTTTCACCTAATTCATTCAAATGCATTTCACCATTTTTAATTTCTCCAAAATAATGTTCTCTATTTTGGGTGCAAATTGTAATAAAATAGGCGGCATTATTACTATAATCCCAATTTTTCAAACGATTGGATGGTATACGGTATTTGTTTTTAAATTTTAATTCTGACATATGATAATGATTATTAATTCAATCTTAATTAATTTAAAATGAGTTTTTAAGGAGAATATTTTCCTCCTTTTTATATTAAATTAGTGAAAAAGATGATTTTAAAAAATATATAACTACAAAAAAAAGACTGTTTTTCAGAAAATTTCAACGATAAATTTTATTCTGTGATTGGTATTTAAAATCAACAGTATTCTTGACTAAAATCAGTTTTTTCAATAGTCAATATCATAATCTTAGAATTTCTTTTCCGTCAAATTTGTAGGACGAAAATTTAACTAAGGATATTATGGAGTTGACCCAAGTAACAGAAGAAACGTTATTGAAAGAATTTCAAGCGAAAATAGATGCGGATGCTAAGATTGAACCGAACGATTGGATGCCTGAGGATTATCGTACACATTTAATACGTCAGATTTCACAACATGCTCACTCGGAAGTGATTGGTATGCAGCCAGAAGGAAATTGGATTACCCGTGCTCCAAGTTTGAGAAGTAAAAAGATATTGCTCGCGAAGATTCAAGATGAAGGTGGACACGGATTGTATTTATACAGTGCTGCGGAGACCTTAGGAGTGAGTCGTGATCAATTCATCCAATGGTTACACGAAGGAAAAGCGAAGTATTCTTCCATTTTTAATTATCCAACTTTGAACTGGGCGGACATCGGTGCGATTGGTTGGTTAGTTGATGGTGCTGCGATTACCAATCAAGTTTCCTTGCAACGTACTTCTTATGGTCCGTATGCAAGAGCCATGGTGCGTATTTGTAAAGAAGAATCGTTTCACCAACGTCAGGGGTATGAAATCATGTGGAAAATGATGGAAGGAACGAAAGAGCAACGCGCAATGGCACAAGATGCAATGAACCGTTGGTGGTGGCCTGCATTGATGATGTTTGGACCAAAAGATGGAGATTCTCCACGTTCTGGAACAGCGATGAAGTATAAAATTAAACGCGAGACAAACGATCAATTACGTGAGAAGTTTATCCAAAAAACGATCCCTCAAGCACATTTAATTGGATTAACGATTCCAGATTCAGCAATTACCTTATTAGAAGATGGTACCTATACCCATGGAGAAATCGATTGGAATGAATTCTGGACAGTTGTCAATGGCGATGGACCATGCAATAAACAACGTTTAGCACACCATGTGAAATACCACGAAGAAGGTGCATGGGTACGTGAATGTGCGCAAGCATTTGAAGATTATTTAACGAAATAAAAATAAAGAGTATGACTATCGATAAAAATAAGTTGAAAAAAGTAATGATTTCTAATTATGAGAACATCATTGCAGAATTACGTGAAGAATTAGCAACTAAAAAAGGTTCTTCCGATTTGGATGAGAATGACACCTTGGATCCTGAGGATTATTCGACACAAACCGTTTCCAATGTGATGGTGGATTTATTGAAAGAGCAAATCGTTAAAACAGAGAAAGATTTGGAGCGGATTAAACAAATAGATTTTTCTGCAAAAGACGAAGCGACGGTTGGAGCATTAGTAACGACAGATATGTTTAACTTTTTCTTAGGAGTTGCAACAGTTCCGTTTTTATACGAGCATAAACAAATCGTTGGAGTATCAGTAAGTGCGCCAATTTTTGTAAACATTAAAGGTAAAAAAGCAGGAGATTCTTTTACTTTTTCAGGACATCAATATAATATTCACACCATTCAATAAAAAATAGAAAAGCGATGAGTAATCAAGATACACAAGGACAACTTTGGGAAGTTTTTATTCAAAGTAAAGCAGGTCAGCCATACAAACATGCTGGCGCTGTACATGGGTATGATAAGGATATGGCATTAAACAATGCACGTGATACTTATACACGTAGGGGAGAAGGAACAGGACTATGGGTTGTTCTAAGTTCAGAAATCGTTGCTGTTACGGTAGAAGAAGACGCAAGTTTTTTTGAACCAGCAACCGATAAAATTTATAGACATCCAACGTTTTACAACCTTCCAGAAGGAGTTAAAAATATGTAATTATGAATACAGTACATAACTATTATTTACAAATTGCTGATAACGCGTTGATTTTAAGTCACCGTTTGAGTGAAAATTGTAGTAAAGGACCATTTTTGGAAGAAGATTTAGCAACTACGAATGTAGCTTTGGATTTCATTGGTTTGGCAGAATCGATTTACGAAGAGATAGCAAAACAACGAGGAAATTTTATTGGAGATGATTTCGCTTACCGAAGAAATGAAAACGAGTATCGTAATGTGTTGTTGGTAGAAAAAGAGAATGGAGATTTTGCGCAGTTAATGACCCGTCAATTTTTGATGGATGTGTTTAACTACCACTTCTTTTCAGCATTGACAGAAAGTAAAGATGCATTTTTAGTAGCAATCTCGCATAAATCGTTGAAGGAGGTGAAGTATCATTTAAAACGTAGCTCTGAGTGGATGATTCGTTTTGGAAAAGGAACAGAGCTATCCAAAGAAAAAGCGACAAGCGCATTACAAGAACTTTGGGGGTATACGAACGAGTTGTTTGAAAATTCAGCTGTAGATACAGAGATGTTAGAAAACGGAATTGGCGTTGATTTAAGATTGATTCACGAAGCGTGGTTGGCTCAAGTACAAGCTGTGTTAACAACTGCAACGTTAGAGATTCCAGCTAAATCCACCGTGTTTAGTGGAGGTAAAAAAGGTATTCATACGGAATCATTCGGATATTTATTGGCGGAAATGCAATTTTTGACCAACAAATACCACGATGCGGTTTGGTAAAAATATCATGGAACAAAAAAAGGAAATTCAATCGAATTTCCTTTTTTTTTGATTTATATTTTTTGGATTACATTAACATACCACCACACACGTGTAATGTTTGTCCTGTAATATATGCAGACATATCAGACGCTAAGAAAACTGTTGCGTTTGCTACATCAATTGGGTTTCCACCTCTTTTTAAAGGAATAGAATTTCTCCATTCTTGTACTACTTTTTCGTCTAAAGCAGCAGTCATTTCCGTTTCGATGAAACCTGGAGCAATTGCATTGCAACGAATGTTACGAGAACCTAATTCTTGTGCTACTGATTTTGTGAATCCGATTAAACCGGCTTTAGATGCAGCATAGTTTGATTGACCAGCATTTCCACTAACCCCCACCACAGAAGACATATTGATGATAGACCCTTTACGTGCTTTCAACATTGGTTTTTGAACCGCTTTTGTTAAGTTGAATGCAGATTTAAGGTTTGTATTGATTACTTCATCCCATTGTTCTTCGGACATTCTCATTAACAAGGTATCACGTGTAATACCAGCATTATTTATTAATACATCGATTGTACCATAAGTAGCAACTACGTCATCTACTAATTTTTGAGCAGCATCAAAATTTCCTGCATCTGATTTGAAACCTTTGGCAACACCACCGTTTGCAGAAAGTTCAGCTTCTAAAGTTTTTGCTTTTTCTTCGGAAGATATATAGGTGAAAGCAACGATTGCTCCTTGTTTTGCGCATTCTTCAGCGATTGCTTTACCAATTCCTCTAGATGCTCCTGTGATAAGTACCACTTTGTCTTGTAACAATTTCATAGGTTTGTTTTTTATTTCTGTAAAATTACACTTTTGGATTCGTGTACAAACAGGTTTTGCTTGAAATTATAAACGATATATTGTTTAATTATTCAAGTTGTATGTTTCAAATTCAAAATAAATAAAAATATTAATTATGAACGCGTTGAATATCAAAATCCGACAAATGGATGTTCGCTTTATAGATTCCTTCAGTGATTGGGATTAAATTATGGAATATCTTAGTGTTGATCTTTTTTTGATTTCTTGAGAAATAAAAGGTATGTTTAATTCCATTAATTGTCAGGAAATACTTAAAATCGTGAGAATCTTTCGTAGAAATAAATAGAGTTGCGTTATTAGAAATATATTGATTTTGTTTTAGTTCAGATGTTTTGAGCGGAGCAAAAAGAATAGATACTCTCTTTTTATCCTGATTAATGATTTGCTTTAAAATACAAAATGATCGTGTAATTTTTTCGCTGACTAATGCTTCACCCCTTTTGTTTTCACTTAAATATGGAAATTTTTTATTGCTTTTCCAGTAAATATAGCCTACCCAATTAAAATCATTGTAACAAACATTTGTTGCTAAAAGAGAGTTAGTATGATTAAGATTATCTAAGATAAAAGTTGAATTCGCGTGAGCACATATTTGTTGATTTGAAATTATCGTATTTACGAGATTAAATTTATCATTACTAATTTGAAAATCTTGACTTATCTTATTATTTGAATAGGTTGTAGAAGAAGAAATCACAAATGTTACCAAGCAAAGTATAATGATATAGATATATTTAAATGTAACGTTAGATATTCGAGTTAGTGGAAAAATAATGAGCATACTAATTGAAAGTGTAAATCCAAAGAATGATGCATAGGTCGTCACATATCCATCCAAGTTAAATACATCTTGATTGTATTTTTGTGTAATACCAAAAAGTATATTTTGTGCGTAACAAATTAAAATAGGACCAAAAAATAAAAATATAAAGCGTTTGACTGAGATTAATTGATAGTTCAGATTGCGAAGTGTGATAAATAATATTGATGTTAGTCCTATAGGAATCAGTAGTTGTAAGAAAGTGAGTGATTTAAGTATGTAGAAAAGGTTATGATGATAGTTTGGATCAATTGATTTAAAAACGTCTTGATTACTAAAATAGGTGTACATTGGAAATGCACTACGATTAAAATTATGAATGAGTTTGAATAGATTATCAATGTTTAATTCGCTTGAAATCGTATTTCCTCCATAACTATTTGCATTCGCATGATAATTAATTGAATATCGATATCCGAAGTATATTAAAATAAACGAAATACCGATTGAAATTAATGGTAGAACTTCTTTATTGATGAATAACGAATAAAAACTTATTTTTTCAAGTTCTTTACTTTTTGAATAGATTACATACAAAAGTATGGGGAAGTAAAAAAATATATACGACTCATAACTATAAAATGGGATCGTCAAAAATATTAGGAAAGCTATAAAATTAGTGTAGTTGTGTGTTGTGAGGTAGGATTGATAAAAAAAAACACTCAACATAAAAAGCACTAAATCACTAGTGAACAGGAAAGGGTAGGCGGTAGGTGGTTGAAATGCAGCACTTGGAATTGCAAAAAAAGCCAGCAAAAAAACAAGCATTGTGATGCCAAAATTAAAAGACTTAAAATACCTTGAAAGTAGAATTGAAAATAAATAAAAACAGAGTGCTACCGGTAAGTATTGCATCGTTTTTAACCAAATAATATTATCAAAAAGATAAGGTATTTTGGCCCATGGAACTCTAAAGTAAAAAAAGAATCTTCCTTGATTTTCAGCCCATATTTTTGCATCTGTTGTATCATTTACCAATGATGTTATATAATTTGTAGAATCGTCCGAATTTGTAAATCCAACTAGCAAAAAATCCCTAATGATTAAACAGCCAATTACAAGTAAGAGTGTATAAATTAGTGGTCTATTTAAATTTTTCAAGAACAAAAAATTGAATTTCATTTATTTGGAAGTTAGAATATATGTTCTAATGACGTATTAACTAGTCGTGAAAGTCTAAGTCTTTATCGTGGGTTTCTGGAATAGTCAAAGTTGAAAATATTCCAAGAATAAAGCAAATAATGCCAACGATAGCACCTGCCATGATGACCTCCGTAGATGGTTTTAAATAGTCAAAAAGAATGGTCATTAATATTACAGTTCCACGCACAAAATTTGGAATTGTTGTAGCAGCAGTTGATCGGATATTTGTACCAAATTGTTCTGCACTCACAGTAACAAACATCGCCCAATAACCTGTTCCAAGACCTAACCAAATACAATAGAAATAATACATTTTAGCAGTTTTAATTCCTGAAAAAAGGAGTAGGATGACACCGATTAGGGTGAACATCATCATCCAAAATATTGCTTTTTTTCGGGAGTGTAACCAGTGACTGATGAATCCGCTAGATAAATCACCTACAGAGATACCGATATATGCCCACATGATTGCCATACCAGGTTTTACTTCTTCTGTAATTCCAAGAGCAGCAGCAAATTGATTAGCAAACATGGCAAGAATTCCGATGCAAAACCATGTTGGTAAACCGATTCCGATACATTTCATATAGCGAAAGAATAAATCTTTTGAAGTGAAAAACATGAAAAAGTTTCCTTTTTTAACGGTGTCATTTTGTTTAGCTTGGTGAAACATTCCAGACTCAACAACTCCTACACGAAGTAAGAGTAGACAGATTCCCATGCCTCCACCAATCCAGTAAGCAATGGTCCAATCACCAGATAATTCGACTGTGAAATTTGCTACAACTGCACCAAGGAGACCAAAACCAGCAACAATAGAAGTTCCTATAGCACGTAAGTTTTTTGGTAAAGATTCTGAAACAAGGGTAATACCAGCACCCAATTCACCAGCTAGACCAACACCTGCAATAAAACGTAAAAGCATGTATGCAGTACCTTTGTCCATGAAATTTATTTGAGGAAGAAATCCACAAGCAATGTTTGCGAGCGAGTAGGTAATTATGGAGCCAAATAATACCGATAAACGTCCTTTTTTATCTCCAAGTACACCCCATAATATTCCTCCAAGAAGTAAACCAGCCATTTGCCAGTTCAGAATATCTTTCCCTACGGTATCTGGGTTAATATGTAAAGACTCTAAACTTGGAATACGTACAATTCCGAATAGTAATAAATCATAGATGTCCACAAAGTAACCAAGAGCAGCAACAATGACAGGTAAGCTAAATAAATGTTTTAGACGTTCAGAAGAATTCATTGTGATTGAATAAAAAGTTTAACGAATCAAATTGACGTGACCATGTAGGTTTTTCACTTTTTTGTCTACCGTATCGGTTACTTGAATAGTCCAAGTATATACACCAACGAGACAAGGATTATTTCCGTAAGTACCATCCCAACCAATAGTTGTATCGTGAGAAACGAAGAGAATTTCACCCCATCGATCAAAAATTGTTAAAGTGTAAGATTGAGGGTCGAATCCGCTAAATAAAACCGGGGTAAAGTTATTATTTAAATTATCACCGTCAGGTGTAAATGTATTAGGTACGTAATAAACAAATTTATCTGCAATTTCGATTGATTTAATTTTTTGCGAAAAACAATTTGCTTTAGTTGAGGCTGTTAATGTAATAAAGTATATTTGAGGATTTCCGAGGAAACTATGTTTTGGATCTTTCTCTTTGCTATCACCTTCATCACCAAAATCCCAATGAAAAATAGTAGCGTCTGGAGTAGATTTATTGTTAAACGTAATCATAGGTTCTAAAACAGAAGCGCCATTTTCAGGTTGAAAATCAAAATCTGCTTTTGGATTACTATTTCCGCATATCATTTTTGATTTTGTTAGTTTATTTCCACAACCATGATTAGAAGTTTTAAAGGAGATGTCATAACATTTAGCTTCCGTAAATGTGTATTTAATAACTGGTTGATCACCCAATATAACCAACGAATCCAATCCAAAATACCATACAGATGTATCTCCAATGTTTGTTGAGTTATTTAGGAAGTTTATTGTAAAAGGAACACAACCACTTACTTTGTCTACATTAAAAGAAATATTAGGTTTTAATCCAATAAATACTTTGAAACTATCTTCAAATGTACAACCTTTATTGATGTCGTAAATGTAAAGTGTAGTATCGTTTGAAATCGAAGAGTTAACTATTTTTCCGTTGTTTTTTTGAGATGCAAAATAATAGTTTTCATTTCCAGACAAGTTCGTTCCTGTAAGTTTTTTTAATTTAAAGGAGTCACAAATGGATTGGTCACCTGGATTGTTAATTTTAGGTGATTGATTTATGGTAACAGTAAAGTTTTTTTGATCTGAACAGGCGTAAAGCGAATCGTATATGTAGACTTTTTGCGTCGATTTTATTGGTCCGACAAGATGTGAGCTTAACGTAGTTTTAGGGGTAGAGAAGTAGTTTTCTTTCCCTGTTAAATTTGTTCCTTTGATAGTTGGAAAAGTATACGAATCACAAACTGTTGTATCGTTGATTTGTTTAATAAGGGATGTTTTGTTTACGGTAATATTCTTTGTTTTTTCTGCAAAACAATTTGGTACACCACCTGTTTCATCGTAGACATATAGCGTTGAGCTAAGTTTGATATAGTCTCCTGCGTTATATTTTGTACCACCTTTTAGTGTTGCAGAATAATAATTTCCTTTAGCTAAAAGAGGAAGTTGTACACTGTCACAACCAACGGAAGTAATTTGATTTGGAATGATAGGAGCATTTTTAATGGTTATTTGGAATGATTTTTCAGAGAAACATTTTTTTGTTGTACCAGTTTCAGCATAAATATAAACTGGAATACTGGATTTAATTTTTGAACTTGTCCCATAATTGGTTCCAGCCTTATTCGTTGCGCCATAGTAATTTCCAAGTACTAAGTTTGGTAGCATAATACTATCACATACACTTGTATCATTTACATTTAGTAGTTTAGGAGTTTTGTTTATTGTTATTTTTTGAATTTTTTCCGAATAACAATTAGGATTGTTTCCTGTTTCATCATAAATGTATATGTTTTGATTTGATGAAATGTAATCTCCAGCAAGTTTTGAAATGCCAGTTTTAAGACTACCAGTATAGTAACTTCCTTTCGCTAAAATTGGTAAGGCAACACTATCACATTCTTCAATATCCAACGGTGGTGCTATCACAGGTGCATTTTTAACTGTAATCTGAAATAATTTCTGAGTAATACATTTTTTTGTTGTACCAGATTCGGCAAATATATAGACAGGAATACTTGATTTTATTTTAGAGCTTGTACCATAATCTATACCACCTTTATTAGTTGCGCCATAATAGTTTCCTATATTTAATGTAGGTAGTGTAATACTGTCACAAACAATTGTGTCGTTTTGATTCGATATGTTGGGAGATTTATTAATTTTTATTTTTTGAATTTTTTCAGCATAGCAATTTGGTGCGGCAACATTTTCATAATATACATAAACATTTTGAGTAGATGTAATGTAATCACCAGCTAATTTTAGAATCCCAGTTTTTAGAGATCCAGTGTAATAACTTCCTTTAGCCAGAACAGGTAAAGCTACACTATCACATTCTTCTAGGTCGATTGGAGAGGTGATAGAAGGGGATGCTTGAACTGTAATTGTAAAGTTTTTTTCAGTTGAGCATCCTTGCGGACCAGGTATAGAAATGAAGGCATAAATTTTTTGAGTTGATTTAATACTATCACCTGCTGATAGTAATGTTCCTGTTTGATTTGTTCCTGTGTAGTAAGTTACATTTGCAATTGCAGGAAGAATATATTTATCACATACACTTGAGTCTTTAGGAGTATTAGCAACAGATGAATTTACATTGATTTGAAAGGATTTTTCTGCGTAACAAGAAGTATTCGCTATAGCTTCATCGTATACATAAATTTTTTGTGTTGTTTTTACAGAGTCACCTGCATTTAATTTTGTTCCAGTTTTTAAAGGTCCTGTATAGTAATTACCTTTTGCAAGTACAGGTAATTCATATCCGCTACAGCTATTCACATCACTTGGTTGTGCAAGGGTAGGAGTAGTGGTTATAGTAACAGTAAAACTTTTTTCATCTTGACAAACACCAGTAGAATCAAATATCCAAACTGTTTGATTTGTTTTTAGAGTTCCAGATATTACTTTTCCTCCAAAGGCTTGAGAATTGTCATAGTATTTTGCTTTGTTGATGTTTGTACCTGTAATAGCTGGTAATACAAGAGAATCACAGGATTTAATTGGTCCCGGATTTGTGGTATTTGGAGTTAGACTAACCGTAACTGTTTTATTCGTTTTACATCCTGTAGAACTTAGAAACGTAATGGTAGTTGAACCAGATGCTACACCAGTTACGAGACCATTAAGGTCAACAGTTGCTATTGCATTATTTGCAGATGTCCATGGAGTTACTAAATCTGGTGATTGTGTGGTGTTATTAAGTTGCGTTGTTAACCCTTTACAGAATGAAGTAGTTCCGGTAACCACTGCGCTTACGTTAACAGTCAATAAAGTATCGCGTGTACAACCACCTAAGGATTTAAAAGTGATCGTTGTATTACCTGCTGTTAATCCAGTTACTTTACCAGTTTTATCTATACTTGCAACAGCAGGATTGGAAGATTTCCAAGGTGAGATAGTGTCAGAAATACCAGTAGATGATAGATTTATAATTTCACTTGTACAAATTGACAAATCACCAGTTATGGTTGAAATTACAGGCGTAGCTTCCGGTGTGATTAGTTTATCGAGAAGCGTGATACAACCTGCTACTGAAACAATTTCACATTGATAAGTCGTTGGAACAGCTGGTTTCACAACGAGTGAATCTTTAGTTCCTAAAACTGCAGGAGCACCTTTAATTGTCCATTTATATGTCGCACCACCTGGAGGAGCGTGAAGTGTCACTTGACCACCATTACATACAGAAGAGTTTCCAGTAATTTCTAGAGGTTGGCAAACAGCATCGACATAAGCATATCCAAAATGTGCACCTTCTGAACAATCCATTACAGTAAATCGAACGGTAATACTTGAATCAATGTATTTGGATAAGTCGATGAATACAGGTGTCCAAGTTTTGTAGTATACGTCAGGATCAGAAGGGTCTAACGGAAAAGCATCTGTAGGATCGTCATAAGGTCCTGCATTCACGAAACCAGGTATAGCACCACTTGCTACAACTAGGTATTCACCACATAAAATTCGACCACCATTTTTATCGAATGCATCCACACGGAAAGTTGGTTGTTGACTTGGTGAGTGACCACTTGCTTCCAATACAACGGCATAATAGTAGGTAAAAAGTGAATTTGTTTTTGTAACCAAAAATTGTTGTTCAACGGATGCTCCATTAGTTACTATTCCTGTGTTTGCATTATGTCTACGCATGGTTTTGGTACTGTCACCGATACGAAGAGAATGACCTTCTAAACCTGGGCAAACTTTTTTAAATCCACCAATAGCATCAGTACCTGATCGTGTAATTCGATGTTGTGGAGCAGAATTTAAAGCAGAATTAGATAGAGCAGAATTAGGAAAGTAAACAGGGTGTTGAGCAGTTGCACATCCTTCAGTTGTACTTCCGTCGGTTTCAATCCAATTAGAGAAGTCACCAGTTTCGAATCCAATATTCGAACAAGCACCTTGAACGGGAGAGTTGTAAATAAATAAACTATAATCATATCCTGCAGTTGTACCACAGTCAATCATTATCCAATATTGTTTATTCGCAACACTTTTAAATGAAAGTCTTAAAATATTGTCAACAGTTTCATCACCAATTGAGGTTAAAGATTGGACAAGTGTCCCTCCAGCACCAGGTTTGCCATCCCAAACAGAAATACTTGGCATTAACTGAGTTCCAGGAACTGTAACAAAAGATAAATCGATAAAAATGTTACCAGAAGTTAGGGCTTTATGGTAGAAAAAGTAGTCAGGACCAGTAGTGTATGGTGAAACAAATCCTGTAGGGTTACTTATATCATTTCCTTTTCCAGTTAAAGTTTGACCAGCAAAATATAGAGGTAATGCGATTGAAGCACCCGTAGAACTTGGTTTTGTTCCACCTTGAGAGAAACTCCAACTTATCGTGAAAATCAACAAAAAAACAAGTAATATCTTCAATTTCATACCTAATTTATGAAAGTTAATTCGTTATGAATTTTTTTAGGAAGTTAAGATAGTAATAATCTTTTTAATATCACTTCCTTTTTAGTATAACACGTTTTTTATGAAAAGGTTGCCTTTTGAGTGACGAGTGAAGGGTGACGAGTGAAGGTCCTTCGAGAGCCTTAGGCACCTTTTTGATGCAATGGGAGTTATAATGTGAAATCGAATTTTGTTTCTTTGAAAGGGAAGAGGTCGTACAATTCTCCTGAGTAGTAGAATTCATAAGCAACTGCACCGAAGGAGTGAGGTTTTTCATGGATTTTAATGGTTGATCCACCAACTTTTGGATTCTTTTTTGGTTCAGATTGTGGGTAACCTACGTTGAATAAAGTTGCTAGTATTTCAGGACGATTGTCAATTGGAAAGCCAGCTTTTTCCCATTGAACTTTTACTTGTTTCACAAAGATTGCAGCATAGATATACGAGTAATAATGGTTTTTGTAGTCTACTAAACGGTCAACGCGTTCCGCTTTTGGATTTTCGGTTTTAAAATCCAATAAATGAACATATTGATCTCCTAAGTAATACACCGATTTTGGGTCGTGTAGGTTTTTCTCAATGTCGATGGCAGTTTGTTCTTTTATTCCTGTTACACCTAGTGAAAATTGCGATTCAACCGTCAAAATTTTTAGTGGTCCAATCCATTTTTTGTAGGCTTCACGTTTGGAATTGAATAGACGAATTTGTTCACCAACTAAACAAGCGACAATTAAACGAGATTCTACACCTGTTAGATTTTGTACAGAGTCGATTAGTTTTTTATCCTTTGCTACGGCTAGTTTAAAATCTTGCCATTCCGAGATATTCATCCAGTCAAAAATGCTACCTTGGATACGTTTAGGCATTTTCTTTGGTTTACGTAACTGTTTGACTTCGTTTTGGTATGCTTTATTTTTCCGTAAGAAAAGTTCGACAGCATCTATCATTTTGCTTGTCTCCACTTCGTTTTTGTCCTTCATATACGCATCCATTATAAAGCTTGCGTTTTTCGGGCAATATTTATTGAGAATGAGTAAACGTTCTAGGTTTTTATACGAACGAATTTCTCCGTTTGTAGTATCCATTTTAAAGGATTGGTTGTATTTATCTTTGATTTCGTTGAAGTAACGATCATTCATATCGATGGAACCGGCATCGTTTGTCAGTTTAAATTGTACTGCGAAATAAGTAGCAGATAAGAAGAAACCAACGATTGCAAAGGCAAATACAAGGGTGAAGAAAGGGTATTTAACCCAACGTTTGGCAAATATTTTTTTCATGGGTGCAAAAGTACAAATTACAGATTAGAAAATTGCAGATTAGCAGATTAGAGATAGGTAGATTAGGATTATGGGATATTAACCATTAAGAAATTAAGGACGAGGAAGCGAGTGCTGTGATGGAGATTTATTAAGGTGTTTAAGATGATTCTCTTTGAGAATCTGTGGGGTACTATTGAGCATATTTATGAGAGCCGTCGCAATTGGGCATGCGTTTGGATAGTCCACAAGTACAGTCGGTCATTCCTTTTCCTTGTAAGATTTTAGCAGTATATTTTTCAATGCGAGCGATACGTGTTTTTGGATTGTTGGAACCTAAAAAATGAAGTAAATACCCTTTTTGTCGACCGGGAGTTAATGCTTTGAATGCTGCTTGAAAAGTAGGATCTATTTCGAATTTTGACATTAATTCTTCAGGAATAGTATATTCTTCTTTTTTCTTGTGTTCAATTTTCAAACCTGCTTTTTCAACTTCAATTGCTTCAAGGATATATGCTTTGATTGTAGCTTCTTGATCGATTAGTTCCTTCATAGAAGAGAAACGAATTTGTCGACCAGATTGTACATTTTCTGTTTGTTGAATTAGGATGTTTTCGCTGTCGAGCAACAATGCACCTTTCATGAAAAGCACAGCGAAATAGTCTTTGAAACCGTGAATAAGAACTATGTTTTTTTCATTGTGCGTAAAACAAGGAACACCCCATTTCACTTCTTCGTTGAGTAAACAATCGAGTACAAAGGTTCTTAAAACCGTCAATTCATCTTTCCATTTTGAAAGATCTTCGAAGAATTCGTTAATTTTTGGGTTCATAGTTTTCGTTTTTTAGGCAATCTGCTTGAATTTCGTAATTTCTCCATTGGATCCAAAATTCTTGGAGTCCTTCGGGTGTTGTTTTAAGAGGACTAATATCTAATGAGTCGCCCGATAATACCACTTTTAATAATCGTTCTTTACGTGTTTTGATAGCAGGTGCATGATTCCAACCTCCTGAGTGATCAAAGGAAGTTCGTGCCTCACATTTATTCGAAACTCTAACAAAAGGGATGTTTAGTTCATAGGTAACAGTTCCAGTTCCCATACCTTTGGTGGACATGTGGATGTTTGCTAGGTCGACCTTACTGTATTTTCCAGTTGTATATAATTCTTTGAGTTTATCACCAACCGCTTTTGACATTTTATTGGAGAATTGGTGGGCGATATCGGAACCATTGACAAATTCTTTTCCGATGTATTTTCCGAAGCAGGATGAGTCGGTGCAAGTGATTTCGTGAGATTCTTCAACTTGAAAATCGAACGGTTTTTTGTTAGAGATACAAGTAGAGCTTACTAGAATTAACAGAAGAGTTATGAAGAAAAATGATTTCATAGGATAAAAATACAAGAATTATTTTTTTTTAAGTTTTTTTTCATTTCTAATACTCAACCTTACTTTTAATCCAACATATAAACAAAAAGCAAAGAAAATAACAGTAACAATTATACCGATAAGATTAGGAATTCCTAATGTACTATCGTTGAATTGAGCAAAATGACCTTTTGATGGATTCAAATTCAGTAATATACTATTCATTAGGATGATAATCTTTAAATTGTTTAAAAGCACTTTGTTGCGAAAAAATATTGGTTGTAAAAATTAGCAGACTTAAGGTCGTAATTGTATTTTTCATTTTTTATTACATTTAGTTAGTAAAATTTTCAATATAATCATTTGGATTGGTAAAGTTGGTAAGGATAGTATGATTGTATTCATCAACGTTTCTTGTTCGGTATAGGTACTCCAAGCAGCTATTCTATCATCAAAAAGCATGAGGTTAATTTTTAAAAGTGCAATAAACCCAAATAAAATGGAAATTATGGAGCTTCTAAGATGTATATTAAGTTTAAAATAAAACATTACCAATGATAAAACCCCTAATGGCATAAAAATATAGGTAATCGATTTGAAAAATGTTTGTTCAATTACTAAACAATCTCCATTTCCTACACAAGTATTTGCAGGACCGTAATCAATAAATAGTAAAATATCAAACAAAGGTTGAAAAATAGAAAAAAACAATAATAAGAGAATTGTTTTTTTTTGTGATATGAGTATTTCTTTCATTTCTCAAGTATTATTTCTTAATCTTTTGATATCTAACGGCGTTAAATTTGTAAAATGATTGAGATGATCCATTAACTATTAATATTCATAACAAACTTCAAGTTTATATACTTTTTGTATCGTGCAACTTATATCCGTTCCGTTCCAGAAAGTTGGAACATCTTTTCCATTAAACAAAATGAATCCCCAGGCATGAAGCATTTTTTTGGAGTCAAGAATGAACGACTTACCATTTTTACCTTTAAATACCAGGTAACGTTTGTCGCGGTTGTAATTATAAGAACGAATTTTACAACTATCTAACAGTTCTCTGGCAAGGTAGGTGTAGTACATTTTGTCGTCAGCTCCAGTATAAAATTCATCCTCCGGAGTAAGTTTTTTAGTGCGATCAAAAACATCGGGATGAGAATCAATTTCGGTATAACAAGATCCATGAAAATAGTATGAATTTGAGGTGTCGAGAATGACATATTTGTCAGAGATTCTTGTCCAAGCAAGTGAAAAATTATCCGAAAACATCCCTGTTTTTAGGTGTTGTTTTTCCCAAATAATGGAATCGGTAAGGATGTCTTTTAAGTTGACTTTTAGGTTGTTTTCAGTACGAAGTGTTTGTTCACTTTTTGGAGTGATTACTTTTGTCAGTTTCGTGTTTTTGGACTGGCAATTAAATAGAACTAAAAGTAGTAGGAGAGGTAGGTTTTTCAAATTCTAATTATTGTTTTTTTTATAGTAGTTACTATTAAATAATTCTTTTTCTACCGTTTAAAAGGTAAAATAAACCAGTTAAAGATGGTATTATTATAAAACATAAATTCCATAGTAATTTCTTTTTTCCATTAATTTTCGTTGATTTATTGATTTCAATTAATCCAATTACAATATAAAAAAGGTTTGTAATAAGTGCAATAATTAATGAAGTTTCTGCAGTAAATGTTTTGTAATGGTTAATTTTAAGGAGTGCACCAATAATTGAAAAAACAACTGAAATTAAGTAAAAAAGTGCAAAATTATTTTTCATGAAATAAGGATCTTGTTTATGTATAAAAATGTGTAACACGTGTTTAGTGAAACGTTTAGATAAAAATAGTGATTTGAATAATAAAAAAAGCGATTTATGGTTACCATAAATCGCTTTAAGCTTGTTTTATAGAGTGTTATGCTAATTCACCATTGTTAGCTATATAGTTTTCTTTTACATCGTCGTAAAATTTAGCACAAGTAATTTGCATGTATGGAGCAAGCCATAAGAAACCGATTCCAAGTGTCAAACAACATAAAAGCGCCCAACCCAAAAATCTGAATCCTAAACAAAAATATTTCCATTTATATCCATCCATCATCGCTTTACTTTTCTTTAAAGCATCTGAAGAACCAATGTTTTCATCATCTGCAATAATGTAGAAGGTCATCGAGTAAGAAAGTCCAGCTATAATTCCAGGGATGATTAAAAGTAACATCCATAAAATAATATAAATGGTCATCAATAAAGATGCACCTAGAGCTGTTCCGAAATTATTAAACCCTTGAAAAAGTTGGTCTAACTTCGCATCTTTATTTCTTGAAAAAGCTAAAGAGAAAATTGCCAAACCTAAAGCAATTGGTCCAGAAATAATAATAGCAGCCAATGGACCGATAAATGGAATGATTTGAAGTAATATGGATAGGATAAGATAAACAACCATTGTTCCTATAGCTAAGCCCCATCTTCCTTTTAAGGACTCTCTTGCCATGCGCATTAATTCTGCATTTTCTGTTCTCATTTTTTTATTTAATAATTACTTACTCTTAAGGATTTTCAGTTTCTCCCTGTTTTTTTATAGTTGTTGCTAGTCTCAACTGTAATTAATTTTCAGCTTAAATTCAAAAAATACTTTTTAAAAAGCTTAATAACCAATTAGGTAGTAAATGTAATGAAATAATTAGTAGAAATTTGACCGAATAATAAAGTTAATAGTGTATAAATCTTGGAACGGGAATTATCGTTTAATTTCTAGTTATAAGTATACAGAAAAGTTGAAGGCTTATTTTCTGGATCTAAGTTTTTTCCCCAATTCCATTCCTGGTTTTTCAATGAAACGATACCCAATAAAACTAATTAAGATAATAAAAGGGGTAATTCCAAATCCAATCAAGCAATAGGTGATTGGGGATAATTTTTCGGCTATTTCAAAACGAATCCCAAAGTAAATTAGACAAAAAAGAAGGATGCCATGCAACAGATACGTACTATAGGAAATTTCGCCTAAAAATTTCAGCGTTTTATTTTTTAATAGACCAAAAAGATTATTTCCTAACGCGATTAAGTTAAAAACGATTATAATGAATAATTTACAAATGACATTATCAGAAGAATGAAATCGTAAAATTAGTCCTAACGATAATAGTAGAACAACACTCAAAAATATGGAGTTATAGTTTAATTTTTTCGGACCATATTTTATCATAAATGGAGCAATTGCACCCCCTAGAAAAGATAACATGTGATGCATAGGTATTCCATGAAAACGATAAAATAAAAGTGCAAACACCAAACCTAATATAATAAATAAGATTGAAGTTTTTCTTCTATTTATAACTACAAAAAGCAAGGGTAAACAGAAATAAAATAACCATTCATAAGGAAGTGACCAAACCACACCTGCATTGATAATATTGGTGTATTCACAGTTATTTATGATTGGTGATTTATAAATTGTGAATGTTCCCCAATAAACCAATTGTTTTAAGAAATCTAGATAAGAGACATTGATTTTCCAATGCGTACAAATCATTACAATTAATAAAAGTATAGTGATGGATACTAGGTATAACGGTACTAATCTAAAAATCCTACCTATAAAGAAATCTTTCCAGTTTGTAGTTTGGTTTTTATCATTTAAAAGTTTAGACACAAATAAAAAAGAGGTAATCATAAAAAACAAAGAAACACTCGTTTGACCTAATTGATTATATAAATTTGATTTTGGCGGTTCCCAGGAGTTGATATGTAAGTATTGAAACCAAATTGATGCATGATGAATAAATACTCCAACAGCAAGAAATCCACGCATTCCGTCAATCGTTTCGTAACGATTGTTATCACTTGTGATTTTATATTTTAAATTGAGTAAATAAGCTGTAAGAAACGCAATTATAAAGATAATAACAGCAAAAAAAGGATTTAATGGATGCATGAAAAGATTGGTTGTAGGTATTCTTTGTTAGAATTAATTAAGTAGTAAATATAGACTGATATGTCAGTATTTTTTTCAAAAATAACATTTTTTTAAAACTTAAGTTGCACATTGTACATTACAAAGTGTCAAGGTATTTACTAGATTTATTTTCAATAATTTACTATTTGGCATTAATCAAAAATATCTCTTACAAAGACTTCGTTTCCTTGTGGGGTAGTAAAAATTGTTTGGATATTGCTTCTTCTTTCATTAACATATTCGTAAATAAGAATGGTGTCTCCGAGAGATAAAGGATTAAACCATTTTATATTTTTATACTGTGGAATGGAAAGTGAGGTTGAGGGGGATGTAACAACCTCTTTTGAAAATCGATGTTTGGATAAAATGCGTTTTAATTCGGAAGGGCAAGTTCTAAAATGCAACCAAATAGCATAGTCTATTTTAGGAATTACTTGGTCTTGATATTGGAGTATCTGAACGCAATTACTTTTTCTTGTATCAAACAGTGTATCGTAAATTTCGTCACCGGTTCGTGGTGTGATTACCTCTTTTACATTTTGGTAAGATTTAGAAAGGAATTGATAGCAGGACCAGGAAATTAGTACAAAAAAAACAAAAAGAAAGACAAGTGAAAGTCGCTTAAATACGTTTCTTTTTTTGACGTAACCAACTACAATTAAAAAAATAAATATGATAAAGGTAAGTCCTGAAAATAAAGCGAGAGTCATTAGTTCTTTCATAAAATACTAGTTGTTGATATCGAATAAATTATTTTTTTAGAGGAATCGTTTGAAAATTTTCGGAATGTGCAAATTCGACATTTTTCCAGAAATGAAATGTAGTATCTACAATTAGCGTATCTATTGTTAATTTACATTTTTTATTTTCTGATTGGATATAAAAATAATCTTCAGAAAATATTTGAGAAAAAAGTAAATTTTGTGCTAGTAAAAAAATAGGTAGAAGTACACATTTCATTTGACTTACTTTGATTATTAATTTGAAATTTAAATACAATTTGTTTAATTATGGTTTACCTTCTTTAGTATTATTTTACTCTTTGAAAACATTTTTTCCTCTTTTTGTTCGAAAGAAACATATGTTATATTCGATTCTGCTGTTAGGATAAGTTGATTTTCTGTTATTTCACAAACATGATATTGCCCGTTTATTTTATCAGAAGGAATGTAAATAGTGCTATCTTTTACGAAATAATAAAAAGTGTTTTTTTTAGTATTCTCGAATAGATGTATGCTATCTTTTTCAAAAATGATTGATAAACGGTGTGAAGGATTAATTTCTTCTTTCCATTTGTATTTCGAAATATTACTTACCATTTTTGATGATTTAACGTTCCATTTTCCAAACAGTTGTTCTTGGATAGTAGGTTGAGAACAAGAAATTAGTATAAAAAGTAAAGGAATAAATTTCATGTGTAAATGACTAATAACTTTAAAGCTAACACTCAAAATTACTAATTATTTGATTGTTAGTGTAGATTAAGATTTTGTAAATAAAAGAGAAAAAGGTAAGATATAATTTATTTTTAGTTCTTGAGAAAGTGGAATAGGGTGGTAGAACAGATGTGCGACTCCGCTGGAGTCGTTTTATGTTGAGTGCTTGCCTTTGGCAAGCAATGTTTGACTCCGATGGAGTCTGGAAAATGATTTTCCTTTTTTGTATATGGTATCACCAATCGTAAGTTTGTCGAATATTTCACGTTGTACGCGAAGTTCGATGCCATTTTTAAGGTAAATACTATTTGCTTTTGTTGGATTTTCATCGTTTTTAATTGTTAAAGGTTCTGAAAATTCTAAGCGTTTAAAATCAACATATTCTTTTTTAATGTATTAATCTGAGCATAAGAATAATATTATTGGAACTATGCTGACTATAAGTATACTGATTATGTATTTGTAGATGTGTGATATAGTATCGTAAGTAAACTTTCTCATACCTTTGAAATTTTAAAATTACTCAAATTCGTACCAGTTTTTTTTGATCGGTTTGTATTTAAGGGTAGTGTCAAAATTTTCTTTAGGTAGGTTGGTAGATTTAGAATAACAAATTCCGAAAGGAAATTCACTCATGCAAAGAAAGTAATACACACTGTCTTTTACGACTAATTGTTCGAATTGATATACATGAAGATCTGTAATTAGTGTTGAGTCGGATATTATTTTGTTTTTAGTGATTAACTGATTGAATTCCTGTTGATTTTCATTAAGTAAATCTAATGCAGTTTGTTCTGGGTATTTATATTGAATATACGGTCGAATAAACACACTTGTAAAAAGTAATAGACCTAATAATCCGATTTTTTGTTTGTAAAACAGTGGTATAATCATGATCAAGGAGCATACAAGTAAAAACCACCACGTAAATGTCCGTGTTGAAGTATAGGTCCATCTAGGTCCTAGTAAACCGTATCCAGGATTAAAAGGATGCACATAGGAGTATTCTCTAATCAATAATAATACTAGAATTCCATAGAAAATTAAATAAGCAGTTTTTCTATTTTTTGAGTTGAGGTTCATATCAATTTTAGTTCAAAATAACAATTACTTTTTCACAAGAGAAATAAGTGAAAACACAATTCGGATAAAATTATACCCCATAATAACCAACAATGGAAGCTCTATAAAAAAGAAAAAGATGATTAGCCAACGGGGTGAATACGAAGTGAAATCAAATGAGAATTCATAGTTTGAAGGTTTTGTAGTATCATAAATGATAAATGCTTTTTCATATTTATTATAGTCATCACCACATTTTTGGTAACCAGTTATTTTTTTTCCATGTGTTGTTTTAAACCAAAAAGAAATATCGTTAACGTCGGATTTTTTTTGATTTAATTGAATATTTAATAAGGCTACTTGTGCATGTTTAACCAACGAATCATGTGATGCTTTTTGAGTAGAATATTGATGATTCACATAAAAGGAAATGAATAATATCAAGCAAGGTAAAATAAAAAGTTTTTGTTTTTTGGAAAAAGAATAGGGTGTAAATTTTGTCTGGATATTCTGGTTTAAATCAGATTGAATTATAGACTGTTCAATTGCTAAAGAATCAATTAATTTCTTTGGGGTATTAGTATTGATGACTAGTTGTTTAAATGTTCCGTTTTCAGTTGTGAAATCTAGAATTACAGAGTTTTTAGTTGAAACTACTTGTTTGATATTCTTGAATTGAATGCGATGGATAACATCATTTTTGTGTAGAAAATATGCGTAGAAAGCTGAACTTTTTAACCATATTTCATTTGATGTTACTAGAATTTCAAGGACTTTTCTTCCTCCGCTTATTTTTGATTTAAGCGATTTTGTGGAATATGCTGAACTATTTTTTTCAATGTATTTGATGTCTTCTTGTGAAATATTCGGGAAAATGGATACTATTTTTCTACCTTTTAGTAATAAAAATGTAATTAATCCTATTGTTAGACAAACCCATATAAAAGTGAGGGGTAAAAATAGATGCATTAAGATTTGAAATCGTTAAATGAATAATTGATTCAAAAATAGCATTTTAAAAAAAGTATAGTACAAACTTTTTAGTATTTGGGGAGATATGTGTGGCTCCTCTGGAGTCGTTTTGTGTTGAGAGCTTGCCTTTGGCAAGCAATGTTTGACTCCGCTGAAG
>CANGOA010000040.1 GCA_947455255.1 Flavobacteriia bacterium
TGATGAAGTTAGTTGTAAAAAAGAGCGATTACGTTGAGATAATAGTGTGATTATTTCATCAAGATGAAATTCGTTTTTTGATAACAATGAACAAAAAAACGTTTGTAATGTGATATTACCAAAGGATGCATGATCAAACTCTACTTCTTTTTCTTCTGTGTCATGTGGACGGTGATTTGAAACTACAACATCAATTGTTCCTTCTTTCACTCCTTGAATTAAAGCAAGTCTATCACTTTCTTTTCGTAAAACTGGTTTCAATTTATAATCAACATCAAAATTTAAAACGGAAGTTTCGTTAAATAACAATTGTTCTACGTGAACATCTGCTGTAATATTTAAACCTTTTTTCTTTGCTTCACGAATTATATTTACGGACTCCTCACATGATATTCCTGTTACATGTAAATTTCCCCCAGTATATTCAGCTAAACGAATATTTCTTTCTAAATCAATCACTTCAGCAATACTTGCTTCAGCTTTCAAACCTGTTTTAGTAGATGCTTCACCTTCATTTACTTGTCCACCTTCAGCTAACGACTTATCTCTAGAAAATGCTATTACTTTTCCTCCGAAAGTTTTTGAATAGAGTAGTGCACGATATAGTATTCCAGTAGATAAATGTTTGGTGTCATCCGTAAAAAAACGAGTTCCTGACTGAGACATATCATACATTT
This sequence comes from Flavobacteriia bacterium, assembly GCA_947455255.1. GTDB lineage: Bacteria > Bacteroidota > Bacteroidia > Flavobacteriales_D > Crocinitomicaceae > CANHVK01. The sequence continues at coordinate 678 of CANGOA010000040.1, forward strand.
CAGCAAGATTTTCGCCTAACATTTTCTCTGTAATCGTTCCGAAAGGTATTAATGTTGCAACTTGTTGTTCTGCCTTGCGTAACGTATATTCAATTAGTGTTTTACCGTCAATAACTGGTTGGGTAGATGGAAGTAATCCAACGTAAGCAAAACCACCCGCTGCTGCTGCTTGTAAGCCAGATTCTATTGTTTCTTTATGCTCATCACCTGGATCACAAAAATGTGCTTTTCCATCCACCCAACTTTGTGAAACTTTTAAACCGTCAAACGCAATTGTTTTAACATCTTCCTTTGTAATTGAATCTGCAATTTCATTGATTAAACCATTTTCAATATAAATATCTTTGATTTTTAAATGAAACGGGGAACTAACATCAATAATTTGAGCTTGTTTTACTAGGAATTTCATAATCTAAAAATTAACGTAAAAATTTCAATAAAGCCATTTCTGTAAATAAGAAAAGCAAGGATAAAAGTAAGAAAATCCTCCAATATTCTATTGGTTTTTCTAATGCTATGTTTAAATTACTATCACCCAATCGCGTACTCTTATAATACATGTTTGGAAATTTATTGGTACTTAACTCTGATTTTATATCTGATTCAGAATATGTATGAATATCTGATTCTGTTCTTTGGTAATTTAATGCAATCGATGAATTGAAATCGGTACTTTCAATACTATAAATTCCCTGTTTTAATTTATTTATTGAATTAGAATTGAATAATGAAATGTAAATAGACTGATCTATTTTTTCAACAGTTGGAATAAAATCTATTCCTTCACCTTTTAAGTGTAAAATTGAGCTGTTTTTAGTTGAAAAATTTATTGGAAATCGAGCATTACTTCCTATAGTAAGACTCAGTTCAGATTTTTGCTGACTTAATTCTGCAGTTCGCAATAAACAGGATGGAAACAAAGCATTATTAATAAAAGAGCTATAACTTGAATCTAACGAACTTGTAAAAAAGTAGGATGATCCACTTCTTAGTAATAGTGGTAAATTATTCTGAACGTAGATTAAATTAGAAGCGTATAAGTTAGCTCGTGTTGTATATATTTTTTTTACTAATGGTAAATTTAATTTTACAGGTTTTTTATCAAATACACCTTTAAAAAATGGATCATCATAATTGATTGATGTTACGTTAAAATTATCTTTTCTTATCGATAAAATAGAAGAAAGATTTAATTTTCTCAAAAGATTATTCCATGTTTGAAGATCAATATCTTTACCAGGAAAAAGTAAAATTGAACCTCCTGTTTGAACAAATTTATGAAGTGCATCATTTATCCCATCATTTAGTTTATTTACCCCATTCAATACTATTAATTGTTTGTTTTTTGTATTTTCAGGTAAAAACGAGTTGCTATTTACTTCATCAACATGATAATAATTATCTAATTTGTATGTTTTAACAACAGTCGGTGAAGGGTTTTCTCCTTGAATTATCAAAATGTTTGAATGGTGATTTACGAAATATGTAAAATAATAATCATTATCAAAAAGTAAATTTTTGTCATTAATTTGAATATGTCCAATTTTTTCACCTGGAGTCAAATCAGAATAATTTAAAGTTACATTTTTACTCGTATTTGATTCCATTGTAACAAAAACTGTTCGCTTAGTTTCGTTAACTGAAAGTTGTAATTCCAAATTTTCGATGGATTCATTCCCATGATTGGTTAGCTTGATATTTAGTGAGTTATTGATCCTAACTTTAAAATTTGGTTCATTAAACCAGATGGAATCAATTGAAACATTTTGTTTTTGTTGTGAAATGACTTGAATTGGATAAAAATAACTTGAATTATCCAGTTTGATTTTTGTTAAATCGCTTTGGTTTGTTTGAAAATCGCTTAAAACAACAAATTGTTTGGTGTAAGATTTATCTGTTTTCTCATTGATACTGCCCTCCATCCATTGGATTACTTCCGATATTTGATGACGCAAAGGGGAAAATGTAATTTTATCTAAACGATTAAGCGCATCCGATTTTGTACATAATTGCTGTTCAATCCCTGATAGTTCATTGCTAACCAATAATAATTTAGCTGAAGCAGGAGCTTTCTCAATAAAGTTTCTAGCTTGTTCTTTAGCTTCAGAAAGTAAGCTGCCATTTATACCAATACTCGACATGGAAAACGAGTTATCTACATAAATTCCAATGACAGATTGACCTCCTGAATCCGAACTTCCTTTAACTGGTAAATAGGGTTGAGCAAAAGTTATTATTATACAGGTAAACACCAACAATCGAGCAATAAGTACTAAAAGATGCTTTAGTTTTCGAACATTTTTCGTTTCCTCTTCAATGTTTTTGAGAAAATAAATACTCGAAAAATAAAAAGTCTTATAGCGCCGAAAACTAAATAAATGTATTAGAATTGGTACAACTAATAATAATAGGGCAAATAAAAAGTTTGGATGTTCGAATCGCATACTTATTTGTAACGTATAGTTACTTTTTAGTGATCGATTTACTCAACAGTTTTTTCTACTTTCTTTTTTGGAGCCCTAGACTTTTTGGGAGTTTCTTCTGTATTATCAATAGTCGACTCTACCTTTTTAACGGATGTTTTTTTTGTTGATTTTACTTCTTTTACTTCTTCTAAAACAGGAGTGTCAATTATTAAATTTCCAGATTTATGTAATAAATTGTACCATTGGAAAATTTTCTTTACATCCGAAAAATATACTCTTTCTTGATCATAATTTGGAAGAATTTCAAGTAGGTAATTTTCTAAAGTGCTTTTATCTTCCTTGTGGGAAGGTGCAACTCCGCCATTTTCTTTTTTGTGAATGGATTCAAATACATTAGATAACACTTCATCTTCTTCATAAGTATAAACACTAATATCTTCTAAAGCAGAAATACGATCAGTTGAATATGCTGGAATTCGTTTACCATCCTCTAAAGATTCAACAATTAAATTGCTTTTACCTTGAGCTATAACTTTAAATAATCCTGGTTTTCCTGAAATTGCGATTATACCTGTTAAATTCATCTTGTTTTTTTTTAGTTGATTTCAAAAATAAGGAATTATTAATTTGTTCCCTTAATTTTTTATGATTTTTACTAACATCGTACGTGAATTTCTTTCAATTGAAATAAAATAAACACCATCAGCAACAGATTCTAACTGATATTCATTCAATCCTACAGTTTGAATTCCAATTATGTTTCCTAATAAATCATATGCTTTTAGTTTATCATTAGTTTCGATTCCAGACACTACAAATCTTCCTGTATTTGTAGGGTTAGGGTAAGCTTCAATGGATGTTAATTCTTCTCTGGATATACCAGAAATTGTTGGTGTGTAAAATTTACTTGTGGAAATACAACCATTAGAAATTACACTTACAAAATATGTCTTATCTATAGTATAAACTATACTTTGATTTGTATCCTTAACTATCAATTCTCCATCAACATACCATTGATAATTTGGAGATGATGATGCAATTAATAAACTGTCCTTTTGAGTAATGACAGGTGTAGTTGGATAAAAATGTTGCTCTACAATGATTGTGTCAGATGAAGTACAACCATTTGATCCTGTCGCATTAACATAGTAAGTTCCAGGTAATGTAAATGTATTAGTGTCTAAATTTTTATATTTCCCACCGTTCCATACATAACTTTTCGCCCCGATTACTTTCACTTTAACTGGGTTGTTGTCACAAGTGATATACGGACTAGTTAAAAGGTTTATTGAAATAATTGGTGCAGCAATGTCTTGTTGTATTGTAATAAACTGTTTTGAATTACAACCTTTTGAATCAATTACGTTTACCGAGTATTTACCAGGTGTATTAAATGAGTTAGTGTCTGATTGTAATGAATTACCACCATCCCAACTATATGACACACCACCAACAATTTTGACATATACACGATGGTTTGAGCAACTTAATTTATTTATTCCATTGATTTGAATGGATGAATTTACTGGAATAGTATCTGAATTAATGGTAACGCTATCATTAATTAAACAGCCATTTTTATTATTCGCTATAAAATGATAAACCCCAGGTTGGCTAAATGTATTTAAAGAATTTAATGGCGAATTTCCTCCATCCCATTGTAAAGTGCTAGCTCCTAAAATAGTTATTTGTACTGTTTTGTTTTTACATGTAAAATAGGATGGGGTAGAAAGTGATTTTGTAATAATAGGAAGTGATGTGTCTTTTTTGATGGTTATTATTGAAAATCTTTCACAAGTATTATTTCCAATAGATCTAAGTTGATAAGTTCCCTCTTTTGTGAAATCTTGAACTGTGTTCGAGTAAACATTCCCACCACTCCAAAAATATGTTTGTGCTCCAAACATGGAAACGCGAACAGATTTATTTATACAGGTTAAGATTGAATCACCTTGGAAATTTAATGTTGTTTTTGGTTTGATAGTATCTGATATAATTTGAAATGATTTAGTGGAAGTACATCCATTGAAATTTGTTCCAATTAATGAATATTTCCCTCCAGTTTGATAAATATTCGAATCTAAATTTTTGAGTAACCCACCTGTCCACTGATAAGAACTTGCCCCACTAGCAAACAAAGTAACTTTCAATTTAGTACAATTAACAGAATTACCTGTTGGTGAAAAAATAGATAGAGTAGGTGAGATAGTATCTTGTAATATTGTAATGTTTTTAGTGTTTAAACATTTATTTTTTCCTGTGACTTCAACAGAATATATCCCTGGCTCTGAAAATGTGTTAGTATCATTCAATGGTTGATTTCCTGCAAACCATTTATAGGTTTCACCTCCTGATAAAACAATACTTACAGTTTTATTAGTACAAGTCAAAGTTTTACCACCTAAATAATTACTTAAAATTTTAGGCTGAATAGTATCGATTTGTATTAACACACTATCTTTTTTTATACAACCATTCGAATTAGACATTTCAACGGAAAAATAACCTGGTAATTTAAATTGATTTGTGTCTTTTTTTGGATTTACACCTCCATTCCATTGAATTAAAGTTCCTCCAGAAACTTTAACTAAAATAGATTTTGTCGCACAGGTGATTATTGAATCTTTAATAAATTTAAAATTGATTGTTGGTGCAATAGTATCTCCCGTAATGATAATACTATCTTTTTTAGAACATAAATTAGAATCAGTAACAACAACAAAGTAAGTTCCAGCACGATTAAAAGTATTTGTGTCATTTTGTTGTCTATCACCTCCAGACCATTGATAGGAAGCGCCACCATTAACCTTTACTGTTACAGTCTTGTTTGTACATGAGATGGTTTTATTACCTAATACTGTAATAGAACTTGTTAAAATTGGTGTTTGAGTGATTACGATTGTATCCTTATAAATGCAATTTTTAGCATCCATAATCTTATAGGCATATTTACCAGAAGATGCAAACGTTTTAGTAGCTTTAGCATCTAAATCACCCCATAAAATCGAAGATATACCTCTGTCCGAACTAATGGAAATAGTTACTGGATTTAAACAAGTGATTTTTGTATTTCCACTTATACTTGTTTTAGCATTTGTTTTTAATAATAATGAAAGTGCATTTATCTCTCCATTTCCATAGGCATTGTTTGGCACAACTCCTTGTATTGAAGATGTTTTAGCAGTTGAAATTACATCATTTTTAAAGTCTAAATATGTAGCATTAGAACATTTTTCTAGGTATAATGCCGCAATCCCCGCAACTAATGGTGAAGCCATAGATGTTCCTGAATTTAACATATGAAAACCTTCTACATCCATAGCTGGATAATTTGTTGGGTCATTTAAAAAACTTAATGGATTAGCTGAAAAAATCTTAGTACCAGAAGCCACTATGTCTGGCTTAGTTATTCCTTTTCTGTTAGGTCCTTTTGAAGAGGAAACGTGTATTTCTCCAGGTTGATAAACGGAAGTGTGAAAAACTTGATCTTTGGTTGTATAAGAAGCCTTGTTTGATACATTTCCTACAGTAATAACTTTTTCTGAAGAAATGTATGATGAAAATATTGTCTGTAAAGTATCTGCCATTATGTAATTCACAATTGACGGATAAACGGATGGACTAGGGATATTCGATGTTTCAAAATCATTAAAGTTTTTACTTCCAACTTTATTTACGCTTCCTCCCCATACATCATAACTACCAGATCCTGTAGACATAAATTGAAACAAATAATTTGTAGAATCAATTTTAGTATACGCAACTTGCAAATGACATTCGTGATTAACCATTTCTGCATAATAATCTATGTATGCAAGTTTTAATCCGTTTTCATTAAATAGTGTATCTCTTAATGAAGTAGAAGAAAATGTTAATGCTTCAGCAAAAGTTCTAAATTTTGTTTTACCTCTTAATGCGTAATTAGAAGATGGTAAATTTACTCCTGTTGCAAATTTAACATCTTTAAATTTTAATGAATCAGCCCACATTTCTAACAAAATTGAATTTGTTCCTGCAATTCCTTTTGCTGTACTCTTTACCCAGAAAAATGAGGTGTCTGATGTAACATCACCATGAATATGGTATTTGCCCAGATTCCCATTGTTTCCTGCTGCAGCAACTACAATTCTACCAGGTTTTGCATCAATTAAAGACTCTATCAATTCGGATGCAGGGTCATTTCCGTCGTGAGACCCCATAGCAACTCCATAACTAATATTTATTACACAAGGTTTCCCTAATTGATCTGCAATTTTAAATATGTAATCACATGCATCAGAGACTGTTAAAGTCCAGTTTTTAGCACTATTATTAGTTTTAACCATAACTATCGTAGCTTCTGGAGCCATACCTTTGTTTTTACCATTTGCTCTACCATTACCAGCAGAAATACCAACTACATGTGTTCCGTGACCCAAATTATCTACAGCAGTACATTGACCATTATCTATTTCAGTAGAAGTCCAATTTGCTCCGTAATTATATGGTTGAGGAGATGTTGAAGTTGAAGTTGTAATTGTTTGATCCCAGTACGAAAAAACACGAGTTTTACCCAATGAATCTTTAAAGTCTGGATGGTTAAAATCTAATCCAGTATCAACATATCCTAATAAAATACCACTTCCAGTAAATTTGGATTGCAATCCATTTAAACCATTTTGAACTTCATTAACCTGATGATGTAAACGAGATGTGTCGTTTGTCATTGTTGGCTGACTAATTTCGGTATATAATGCTTTAGATACTGGAGAATCTAATAATTTCCGTAATTGTTTCCCGTTTATTGTTAGAAATACCCAATTGGAAGTAATGTGTTTAACTTGTAAACCTCTTTCTTGTATGTAATTTAGTACATCTGTAGTTTTAGTCAATGAAATGGCTAATTGAGATTCATCATTAATATTTTCTAAAAGTAAATCATGTTTAAAATTAGTAGTTTGCCCCCAAGATACTCTAGAAGTCATTAAACAAATTAATAAAAATAGGAAAGAGATGATTTTTAACATATGATACTCTGTTTATAGATGATAATATGACTGTTTTTTTTATATTAAGTTGTCTAAATTAGGGAAAAATAGAATAATTTTAGTCAGAAACTTAATAACTTGAGTGATTTTTTCGATATTTGTTTAATATCTACCTTCTCTTACAATTTTAGTTTATGAAAATGTACAATTTCTTAATATTTATCCTGTTGATATCTGGAGTCTGTTTTTCACAAACAGATGAAAAGGCTAAACAGGATTTTTCGAAAAAAGTAAGAGATGCCGATATGCTTTTTTCACAAGGTAAATTTTTGGATGCAAAAAAAGCATATGAAGCCGCCGCTTCATTGAATCCAAATGATGAAAATGTTAAAAAACAAATTCAAATCTGTGATGCTAATGAACAGAAAAAGTCTGGTTTTGAGGCGGATAAAGAATATAATAAACTAATAAATAAAGCGGACGAAAAATTTAAAGCGGGTGACTATCAAGGTGCTAAAGATTTATTTATTCGCGCTACAAAAATAAAAACATCAGATCCTTATCCCCCTAAAATGCTTCGACAAATTGAAGATTTATTAAACCCTAAACCAATAACTAAAACCGAACCTTTACCTGACTTAGGTCAAGCTTCTGAAATGTCTATAGAGGAAGCTCAAAAAGCATTAAAAGCTGCTGATATTGCACGGAAAAATGAACGTAATACAGATGTTGTCAAACAGTCTGAAGTTCTTTCAAAAAATGAAAACGTACTAGCTGCAAATCGAATTAAAGAAATGGAGGCATCAGGAGTCAGTTTTTCTGAAGTAAAGAAACAAATTGATAGTTTAAATCAGGAAAATGTACATTCAAAAGACTCATTAAATATTAAACTTCAACATGAAGATAATTCAGTAAATTCAGTTATTAATTTCCAACAAAGTTATCAACGCGATTTAATCGGTTTTGTAGATCGTACGTTAGTAAATAAAAATAAAATTATTGATAGTATTACTCTAAATTCAAAACAAATTGGCACAAGTAATGATACTGTATTTTCTAATCGTGAAGTTTTTAACGAAAAAGAATCAATTAAAAATAATTCAGAGTCACAAAACAATAGAGATACTGTTGAGAAATCTTTAAATAATGAGGTTGCAAAAGAAGAAAAAAAAATAGCGGATAATATTATTTCTAAAGAAGAAGTTATTGAATTAGTAACTGAAACAAATGAGAATATTTTGGACTTGGAAAATAAATTAATAGTTAAAAATAAAAAAAACTCAAATGAAACAGTAGAGAGTAATTTAATTTTTTCAGAAAAAGAAGATGCAAGAGAAGTAGAAGTTAGAAAAATTATTGGTAGTAATAATGAACAATTAGAAATTAAGAATAAGCAAAATTATGCCTTAGAAGATTCATTAGGAATTTCACCTGTTAAAAGAAGAAATGATATTAATGATAGTCTAAATAAAATATATTTAAAATATGAAATTGATTATTCTGTTCAACGAGATTCTAATCGAATTGAAGTGAATAACCAAGTAAATGCTTCTGTAAAAGTGGTGCAAAACGAAATTGAGGATATTGAAAGTACCCAAATAAAAAAACGTCAAGAACATGAGGTTGCAATTGTTTTAATGGAAAATAAAAAGTTAGACTTTGAAGATTCAGTGTCTGAGGTTGAAAATCATGCAGGTAAAGAAATCGATCTATTAGTAAAAAAACAAGAAGATGTTGCAGTAGATTCTCACGATACTGAAACGAAGGAAATGAATGCTTCTTTAATCAAATTAACTTCTTTAGAAACAGAAGCAAATCGTTATATGTCTCAAGGTTCCACTAAACCAAATGAATCACAATCATCGATTGAAAATTTTCAAAATAGAATTGATAGTTCAAAAGATTTGGATGTTGAAAAAAGAACACTTAAAGCATTGGAAACAAAAAGTATCATCGAAAATATTGAGAAAAAAGGGGTAGTTTTTGATGATAAAGCAGCTAACGCTATTGGTACGCTTTACGCTGAAGGAGTAACTCAGGAACAATTCAATAAAACAGATGATAAAGGCAGTTTGTTAGCAGTGGTTACACGTAGGATAGTAGTCAAAAATGGATATGGTCAAGTTTATGTCCGTACACAAACTAATGATTTTATCACATATTCAAAAAATGGAAATCCATCAACAGAAGCTGTTTGGCAACGTGAAACACAAGATGCTAAATTGAAAAAAAATTAATTCTAAATAGTATGAGAGTTCATTTCATAGCAATTGGCGGTAGCGCTATGCATAATCTGGCTATTGCCTTAAGTCGAAAAGGATATCAAGTAACTGGTTCTGACGATGAAATTTTTGAACCGTCAGCTAGTCGCTTAAAAAAACAAGGAATATATCCAAATTCGATTGGATGGGATGTGAAAAATATCGATAAAAACCTTTCTGCTGTAATTCTCGGAATGCATGCTCGAATTGATAATCCTGAACTATTAAAAGCCAAAGAATTAAATATTCCTATCTATTCTTACCCTGAATATTTATACGAACAAAGTAAAAATAAAAAACGCATTGTAATAGGAGGGAGCCATGGTAAAACAACGATTACTTCTATGCTTCTTCATGTGGTGAAACTTTTAGGGATTGAATCTGATTACATGGTTGGTGCTCAATTAGAAGGTTACGATTGTATGGTGAAACTGACAGATTCAGCTCCCTATATGATTTTAGAAGGGGATGAATATCTTAGTTCCTCAATTGACCGCAGACCCAAATTTCATCTATATAAACCCCATGTAGCAATTATTAGTGGTATAGCTTGGGACCATATCAATGTATTTCCAACGTTTGAGAATTATGTAGAACAATTCAAGTTGTTTTGCGATTGCATCGAAGAAAAAGGTGTGCTGATTTTTAATACAGAAGATGTTGAAGTTAAAAAGCTAGGAGAAGCTTATCACTCCAAATTGAATATTATTCCTTACGCAACACCTAAGTATCACGTTACAGAAACAGGAACGAACGTTTCTTTCGATGGTGGAAATTACGACTTAAAGATATTTGGTGCGCACAACCTACAAAATATGATGGGCGCAATGTATCTAGCACAACAAATGGAAATTTCTAATCATGATTTTTTAACTGCTATGGCATCATTCACTGGTGCAGGAAAACGCCTTCAAAAAGTAGTTGAAACTAAAGAATTTGTCATGTTTAAAGATTTTGCACATTCACCTTCTAAACTTATGGCAACAACCAAAGCTGTCAAAGAACAATACAAAGACAGAGAAGTAATTGCTTGTATGGAACTCCATACTTTTTCTTCATTGAAAAAAGAATTCTTACCTCATTACAAAAATACAATGAGTCAGGCAGATGAAGCAGTGGTTTATTTTAGTCCTGAAGTTGTTCACCATAAAAAATTAGACCCAATCACAATTGAACAGGTAAAGGAAGCTTTTGGAGGAAATGTGAATGTATTCAACAAAACAGAAGATGTACTTTCATTTATTCATGCTAAAGAATGGAAAAACAAAGTCTTGTTAATGATGAGTTCTGGGACTTTTGATGGTATTGATTATGATCAACTAGGAGAGGAATTAATTAACTAAATCGTTTAATGAAACTTGTCCTTCTACTAATTCTTTCATCCTTTATTCTGCCAAAGTTTTCTATTGCGCAGCATTCATTTGTTTTGGGTGACACCTTGAAAAACGAATATGCTAATTCTATTTGTGTCGATAATAAAGGTGCAATGTATATTGGGAGTACTATTGAAAATAATTCCGTTGTAATCAAACGAGATAATGATGCTATTGTTTGGTCTGTAGATTTAAAATTTAGTTTAGATTCGGATATTAGTTTTTTAGATATTCTAGGTGATACAATTTTTGGATGTGGATTTATCAAAAATGGAAATACGATTCTTGGCGGTACTTTTTTTAAAATGAATGCGAAAACAGGTGCTATATTTTGGAAATATGAGGAGTCAGCACAAAAACTTTATTTTTCTTGTATGCGCTATGCAAGTGGAAAATACTATTTAGTTGGTTCACAGATTAATGGTGGTTTAAATTGGGATGGTAAAGTTATTGCTGTAAATTCGAATGATGGAAGTATTGTTTGGCAAACTCCGTTTATGGGATTAACTTTTCCTCCATTTAATAATGACTATATTGATGATTTTCATTCATCTACAAAAATGATAAATGGGAAAATGTTCATTACTGGTAGATCCTATGTGAATGGAGCTCCGGAAGTAATGAGGTCTACGCTTATTGGTGTAAATGATCAAGGTAAAGTGTTTATGAATAAATATGTAACCTTTGACACTCAGATTGATTATACGAATAGATTTTATGGCTTCCACATTGAATACGATGGAGCAGATTCCTTAATTCTTCTTCAGTTTGGTGATGATCAATCAACATCCAACGATTTTAAAACGTGCCTTTCAAAACTAGATACAGCAGGAAATGTTTTATGGACAAAAGAGTATGATATTCAGGGTTTTGAAAAAGATTTAGTAAGGTCAATTAATGTCACAAACAATGAATATGTTATTTTTGGGCAAGTGGAGTTAGGAAATCCAATGCCAAGATTATTTGTGTTAAAAACAACTAAAAACGGTGATTTTTTAAAAGGAAATATTATTGATTATAAAAATAATAAATCACAAGTCGCGAATGGACCTACTCATTTTGGGGGTAATTCGTGCTATTTTAATAATCGTCATTATTTTGTTGGTTCGACCTATGTTAATAATGTTGCATTTAAAGATATTTTTGGTCTTGTATTAGACGATAATCTAAATGCGAATTTTTCTTGTTTTTCAGAATCATCTCTCCAAGTTATTACCAAATCGTACGTTCCTTTTTCTGGAAATTTAAATCGGATTGATAAAAATTCGATTGTATCTTATGTCAAAAACACTACAAATTCTCCAAGAATTCGTGTAGGATCACCATGCGATAAACCAATTACCTTTACTTCTAATTCATTAAATTGTAGTGATAATAAGATTATCGCTTCTGTAACTGGAGTAACAGATACGAACTTTGTATGGTCAAACGGTAAAACAGGGAAGACAATTTTTGTAAGCAATACAGATACCTTGTTTGTTTCGTTGTTTGATCCAACAAATTGCTGTACCATCAAAGATACGGTTGTACCAATAATCAAAAACACTTCTGGTTTAGTTGTTACTTTGAATGATACGATTATATGCCAAAATACAACAATTACATTAAAACCAACTGTTAAAAGTTCAAATGGTCTAAACCTTACTATTACCTATAAGTGGAATGATGGTTCCAATTTAGCTACTTTGAAAGTGAATAAAGAAGGTTTGTATTATTGTGATTTCTTTGATGGATGTTCTAGTGTTAGAGATTCTGCTTATTTAGGAATAATTAACAAGCCCGAAATTGCTATCCAAGATACAACGCTCTTTTTCTGTTCTAAAATAACTCCGTTTAAAGTCACGCCGGTTTTAAATAATTACACCAATTATTCTTGGAGTGATGGAACATTAACGATAGATAATACGATTTCAAGTCAAGGGGATTATTATATCTCTGCAAGTAATGTTTGTGGAACAACTAAAAAAGGGATACATGTCACTTTAATACCTAAGTTGGTTCATTCTCCAGTTATTAATGATACCAGTGGATGTGTACCATTTGAATTCATTTTGAAAGACCCAATTCTAAATCCATTAGTGAAACAATTTGTGGATGAAGGGTATAATCAAATTACTAGTTTTGTTTCCAATTACTCGTATAAATTTAATAAGGCTGGAGTATATACGTTGAAATATTTTACAATTAATCAAGGGTGTGTAGATACGATCACGTATACTATTTCCGTTTTTGATTTACCTGTAGCAAATTTCACTTTAGATAAATATCTTATAGAACAACCAAATAATACAATTCTAACGTTTAATAAATCAACCAATGCTAATTCTTATGTATGGAATTTTGGAGATGGAAGTGGGCTTAGTAAAGAAGTAAATCCTATCCATTCGTATCAAAACATTAGTGGTTCATTGGATGTATTGTTAATTGCTAAGAATAGCCATAATTGTAGTGATACAATGTTACAACGAGTAAGAATTTTAGAAGAGTTAATTTTTTACGTTCCAAATACGTTTACTCCAGATGGTAACGAATTTAACAATGTGTTTAATCCAGTTTTTTATAGTGGTTACGATCCTTACCATTATAGTATGTTAATATTTGACCGTTGGGGAGAACTTATTTTTGAAACACACAACGTTAAAATTGGTTGGGACGGAACCTACCACGATAAAATTTGTCCTGATGGAACCTATGTGTGGAAAATTAAATTCAATGATGCTAATTATGGGGATGGACACGAATGTGTAGGTCATGTAAATTTGATAAAAAAATAAAGGCAACCTAATTAGATTGCCTTTTTTGTTATTCTATTTTTCAACCTCTTAACTTACTCTATTAATACTTTTTTATTAGTAGTTATTAAATTTGTTTTGAAATTGACAACGTATGTCCCTTGAGATACTAAATCTAATTGTATGTCAATTGCTTGTTGAAAAGCTTTTATTTCTATAGTTTTTATTGTTTTCCCAAGTATATCTAACACTTGAATTTCTCCAGCAACTCCATGTGTGTTTATTTTAAACTCACCATTGTTTGGATTTGGGTATATTTCAAAAAAAGATTCATTAATTCCAATGCTTGACACGTCCAATCTTGAAGTGTCAACATAAATTGTTTGATTAACGATAGGTAGTTTTATACAATCTTGCGTGGATGATACAACTAAATAATATTCATTTGTAGATTGAGGAGATACATCAATGGATGATTCTGTTCCTATTGATTCTGTAGGGTTTAAAGAATTGTACCAATTAAATTGTGGGTTTATTACTGAAGTAACAGCGGATAAAGTTGTTTTTTGACCAACAAAAATTTCTGTTTTTGAAGCAATAATGGAAGCGGTTTCAGTAGGAATACAATATTTATTCATATTTGAGACTTCGAAATCTGCTAAACGAGCAGTTCCTCCTGTTGATGCATTCCCAATTTGTATATAGGATAAATCTTTTATTGTTTTTGGTATATCAAAACAACTAGATGCAATTAAGTTCATATAATTTGAATCACTATATATTCTTATTCTACCTGAAACTTGAGATCTTCTTTCTAAAGAAATATAAAAATTTTCACCTAATTGTGGGTCAAACTTATCCCCGTTTGGTTGAGTAACAGTTGTAACTTTTGTTGTTAGACTATCCTTTGTCCAAACTCCAAAAATATTTGATGTATTATTAGCAATTGAAGACCAAATAAAACCAATTCCATACATGTTATGATATATACTCATAGGATCAAAATCAGAACTTGTTAATACAAAAGGTACAACCGAAGGTCCAAAATCTGAGCGGTAAACAGGTTTAAATTTAAATCTATATTCATAACCACCTATATCTGAAAGCTTTTTTATTGTAGTGGATATTCTTTCTGGAGAATAAGGAGTGACTCCTCCAATATATTTTGCAACACATAAATCGCCAGAAATTTCTATACTCGAATTACTATTTATTTCTGCACTCCATGTAGAGTTTTTTATGATGTTTAATTGTTCATGACATTGATTAGTATCAACATGTATTGTTTGTTTTATTCTTGCAAGTTTTATACAATCAACCTGAGAAGTTATTTCTAGGTAATAATCTGTAGTTGATAGAGGTGATACTTCAAAAGATGAGTCAGTACTTATTGGCTCAGTAAGATTTGATACATTATACCATCTATATTGAGGATTTAAAACAGATGTTACTGCAGTTAATGTTGTTTTTTGACCAACAATAATTTCTGCTTTTGAAGCATTAATAGAAGCAGTTTCACTTAGGCTACAATATTGATTTAAATTTGAAATTTCAAAATCAGCTAATCGCGCTGAACCACCAGTAGAACCATTACTAACTTGAATAAAGGATAAATCTTTCAAAGTTTCTGGAATATCAAAACAAGTACTTGCAATTAAATTAGTATACGTCGAATCACTAAATATTCTTAATCTTCCAGATACTTTCGATCTTCTTTCTATGGAAATATAAAATGTAGTTCCAATTTGAGGATCAAACGAATCACCGTTAGGTTGAGTAACAGTTGTAACTTTTGTTGTTAGACTATCCTTTGTCCAAACTCCAAAAATATTTGATGTATTATTAGCAATTGAAGACCAAACAAAACCAAATCCGTACATGTTATGGTAAATATTCATAGGGTCAAAATCCGTACTTGTTAATACAAAAGGTAAAACACATGGACCAAAATCGGAACGGTAAGTAGGTTTAAATGTGAATCTGAATTCATACCCTCCTATATCTGATAGTTTGGATATTGAAGTAGATGTTCGTTGAGCTGTATATGGATCAACACCTCCAATATAATTTGCAATACACTTATCGCCTGTAATCGATATGTTCGAATTCCCAATTATTTCATTATTCCAAAGTGAATTTTTAAAAATATTTAATTGTTCACTGCACTGATTATATGCAAACGTTATCGAAAATAAAGAGAAGCATAAAAATGCTACATTGAGTATTGATTTATTCATGATTAACTAAAAAATATTTATTGATAAAAATAGATAAGTAAATTGAATTAATCTACGAATGGTCACTTTTCTGAGTGAACGGTAAAAATACTAAATCAGCTAAAATCATAAGTTGTGAAAGATGTTAATCTTTTGATTTTTAACACTTAATTAATTAGTTAAGTTTATTAATTAAAAGCACTAAATTTGTTTATTTATCTAACTAACTTATAACAATGCAGTCGTGTTTGTATATTATTATATTAATCTTCTTGTTTTCTAATTCAGGTGTAATATCTCAATCTTTTTTATATAAAAATTATACTCAAAATCAAGGTTTACCAAGTAATGAAACTTATAAAGTTTTAAAGGATACAAAAGGATATATATGGATCGCTTCTGATAGAGGTATCAGTAAATTTAATGGAAAATATTTCCATAATTACACAACGAAAGACGGTTTACCAGATAACTCAACCATTGGATTATATGAAGATCAAAAAGATAGAATTTGGGCATGGACTCTACTGGGTGAATTCTCATATTATTACAAAGGTAAGTTTGTTCAATTAACAAAGATTAATAATGAAATTAAAAACATTCTACAAGGTGGTGTTATAAGTTGTATTTCTATAGATAAAGAGGATGTTATTCATATTGGAAATTATAATACGAATTATGATTTAAAAATTATCATAAACTCTAAAACGAATAAGTTTCTTTTAGTAAAACAAAAAACAAAAAACTCAGGTTTTTATATTGATGAATTTAATGGAATCAACAAAAATGAAATTGTTTTGAAATATAATAATCGATCAGGGATAAATGATAATTTTAAAGTAAAAAGATTCGAACTTCCTGTTTTTATTGACCAAAAATTAAAGTTCTTCCATTTTTTTGGAGACATATCTTATCCGAATGCAAGATGTGTAAAACTACCTAATGGCAATATTGTTTTAGCTGTACAAAATATAATTTGGTTAATTAAGCCAAATAATGAAATAAGTGAACTGAAAAAATATAATGGGGTTATCATTAATCTTCAAGTAGATAAATTTGGAGATTTATGGGTGTCTCCATATAAAGAAGGTGTTATTAGATACAAAAATGCAATTGTAAATCAACGACATGAAAACGTATTTTTACCAGGTATTTCGGTATCATCTATAGATTTAGATCTAGAAAATGGCCACTGGTTCAGTACATTAGAAAAGGGAGTGATTTACTTGCAGAATACAAATATTAAGCATTTGAATTCTAAAAATGGGTTAAAGTGTCAAAATATTACCACGTTAAAAATAGGAGGTGACAACACATTATTAGCTGGATCTTCAGATGGTTACTTAAGTGTAATTAAAAAAAATAACATCCAAAATTTTGAATTACCCAAACAAAATCAGAATTATCCAATTAATGATATGTTAGTGAATTGCTCTTCGATTTTTTTGTGTTCGAATGGTTTTTATACCTATAATGTCAATTCTAAAACTTTTAATATAAAATCAGATTTAGCTACATACAGTATTACAAAAAATAATACGAAAATAGTGCTTGGTGGTTATGAGAAATTAATTCAAATAAATGGTAATAAATTAAAAATTAATAAATGTGATTTTAAAGTGAAATCAATTTGTTTGAAAGATAGTTCAACTCTATTTTTAGGAGGAATTAAAGGTTTATGGACTTTCAAAAATGACAGATTCTTTAATTTAGGTAAACGAAATAGCTTGTTATCGAATAGGATTAATGATTTGATATACTATAATAAATTACTTTTTATTGCAACTGAAAGTAAAGGATTACTCATCTATTACAACAATAAAGTAGTTCAAATAGATAAACAAAATGGGCTGTTAAGTAATCTTTGTAAGTCTATTTATATCAAAAATAACCACGTTTGGATAGCGACCAATAAAGGTGTAAGTGAAATTATTTATAATAGTTTAAATAAATTGTCTAGTTATATAATACGTAATTATACAGTTAAAAATGGACTTATAAATAACGATGTTAATGACGTAATGATTTACAATAATAGATTAACAATAGCTACTTCAAAAGGAATTAGTTTTATTAAAGTTAAACCTTTGTTAAAAGCCATTTATTCTCCTCCTATATATATAACAAAACTAAAAATTAACGATAAACAGAGCGAATTAAAAGATACATTGAACCTACGGTATTCTGAAAATAATTTAACTTTCAGTTTTAATGGTTTAATATATAATCAATTAAAGGATATTTCATATAGGTATCGTTTAGTTGGATTGTCGAATGTATGGCATTATACAAATTACAATAGTATCGACTTCACAACCTTGCCTTTTGGTGAATATAGAATAGAAATTCAAGTTCGAAACAATGATGGTATTTGGGGTAATAATACGGCCAAAATTCAAATCTATATCAATCCTCCATTTTGGCATACATGGTGGTTTAGAATTGTTGCTGGACTTAGTTTATTTTTCTGTACGTATTTTATCGTTAAATTCAGAATAAATCAAATTAAAAATCGAGAAGCTGAAAAAACTGAATTGTATAAACAAGCTGCTATCATGGAAAAGGAAAAATCCCAATTATATGAAAAAGCTGTTGAAATGGAGATGAAATTTCTAGGGGGGCAAATGAATCCACACTTTACTTTTAACGCCATGAATTCCATTCAACACTATATGCTAAACAATGAACCAATTAAAGCACAACAGTATCTTTCAAAATACTCGAAATTAATCCGTTTGGTTTTAGAAAACAACATGCATAAGTTTGTTCCTTTGCACGATGAATTGGATTTAATGGAATTATATATGGAAATTGAGTCAATGCGTTTTTCCAAAAAATTTGAATATGATATACAATTAGATGAAGAATTAGATGGTGGAAAATTTGAAATTCCTCCAATGATTCTGCAACCTTATATCGAAAATGCAATTTGGCATGGACTTATTCATAAAGAAGATGGTGTTGGCAAAATTTTAATTTCAACTGAAAAGCACTTTAATAAAGTGCTGTGCACAATTCAAGATAATGGGATAGGAAGAGAAAAAGCGAAGAAATTCAAACCTGTTGAAAAAGAACATAATTCTGTTGGATTATTGATTACGCAACAACGCCTACAAAAACTTCATGGAGAATCTATGGAACTAAAGGCCGTGATTTCTGATGTTTTAAACGATTCGTGTGATGTTATTGGAACAAAAGTAGAAGTTTATCTTCCTTTAATAGAAAAAAAATAAGGAGATATTAACTAAATGTTTTGGTCTAAATTATTTTTTAAATGGAATAAAACTTCTGATTTTTTTCGTCTAGATATCTCATATGTAATACCATCTTTCATCGTAATGTATAATGGTGGAATTTTAGCGTAATTGAGAACAAAACGGGTATTTACAATTACACTTCTGTGAATTCGAACAAAATGACTGTCCTCTTTTAATAACTCTTCTAATTCGCCTAATGTTTTAGAACAGATAAGTTTTTTACTATCTTGTGTAAAAACCTCCGTATAATTACTTTGTGCTACCAATGAAGTAATCTCAAATGAACTTATATTTTCAACAACATCTCTATTGTGTATCGGTATGTTTATGGAAGTTTCTGATTCTACAATAGTTAGTAGTGATTTCTTTTTTAACACCTTTAGTACTGCTTGAGTCAAATCGTCACTATCAATAGGCTTCATTAAATAATCAGTCGCTTCAAATTTAAAAGCTTTTACACCATATTGAGCATGAGCAGAAGTGAATATTATTTCAAAAGGTTGACTACTTAATGAATTAAAAATGTCAAAACTAATTTCATCTCCTAAATGAATATCTAAAAAAAGTAAATCAGGACTTTCATTCTTTATTAACTCTATTGCTGAGTTTACATTGTTTGCCTGGCCAATGATTTCTATATCAGGGCAATAATATTCGACTAGCTTAGAGAGTGTATCTCTGGCAAAATCTTCATCATCAACTATTATCGCCCTGATTTTACTCATATACAATTATATTCTTCCAGGATAAACCTTTAAGGCCTCCTCTAGAACTTTAACTGCTTTATGCAAAGAATCTTGATTCAATACATATGCAATACGAGCTTCTTGTTGACCAGATCCCTTTGTAGAATAGAATCCATTCGCAGGCGCCATCATTACAGTTGCTCCATTGTATTCAAAGTCTTCCAATAACCATTGACAGAATTTTTCCGCATCATCCACAGGGAATTTAGCTACACAATAAAATGCTCCACTTGGTTTTGGACAAAATACACCTGGTATACTGTTTAAACCATCTACCATGATGTTTCTACGAGTAACATATTCTTCTACCACATTGTCGAAATAAGATTGTGGTGTATCTAACGCTGCTTCCGCTGCGATTTGATCAATCGTAGGAGGTGATAAACGCGCTTGACCGAATTTCAGAGCCGCTGAAATTACTTCGTGGTTTTTAGAAATCAACGCTCCAATTCGAGCTCCACACATGGAATAACGCTTAGAAACTGAATCAATCATAATTACATTGTTCTCAATTCCTTCTAAATTCATCGTTGAAAATGGAACAGCTCCATCATAACAAAATTCACGGTAAACTTCATCCGCAAACAAGAATAAATCGTGTTTCTTAACGATGTCACGTAATTTTTCTAATTCTTCTTTTGTATATAAATAACCTGTAGGATTCCCTGGGTTACAAATTAAAATCGCTCTCGTTTTAGAAGTGATTTTTTTCTCAAATTCTTCTACTGGAGGTAAAGCAAAACCTGATTCAATAGAAGATGCTACAGGAACAACTGTCAAACCAGCAGTTACAGCAAAACCATTGTAATTTGCATAAAAAGGCTCTGGAATAATAACTTCGTCACCTGGGTTACACGTAGTCATGAATCCGAAGATTAATGCTTCAGATCCACCTGTTGTGATGATGATATCTTCTGGGTTAACTGGTAAACCTGTACGTTGGTAAAATGCAGATAAACCGTTTCTGTAAGACTCTAAACCAGCTGAATGCGTATACTCAATTACTTTTTGATCAAAA
>CANGOA010000041.1 GCA_947455255.1 Flavobacteriia bacterium
ATCGAACTGAGGTTAATAATTAAAATCTCCAGCTGGAAGATTAGACAACAACTAAAAAGTGATCGGATCTGCTTTCATGCAAAATCACTTATCGTTGTTTATCTTACAGCGAATCTATTATTAAAAAAAAGTGGAATTTTGGAACTCTGATGAATTCGATGATAATGTCAGAGTATTAGAAAAATGTCAGATTTTAATTAAACACAAAACATTTTTCAACTTCGATTTTAACCCTTTCGATCTCTTTTTCTGTATTCTTATTAATAAAAGTCGAATAGCTAGAATTCATATCTTTAACCTTTAAGGGAACTATAACATTTTCACTTATTTTAGAAAAAGTATATTTTTTAAAAACTTTTGTGTAAGGCACTTTACTCCAAACACCAAATGAAAATAAGTTATCAATTAATATTCGGAACATATATAAGTAATTTTCTATAATAAAATTGAAACTTGTTGGTTGAAATAATACAAGATTTTTTAATTCTGATTTCTCAATTGAATCATTGAAAATGTTTAAATCTATTAAATTATCTACCAATTTTTCAATGTCAACTTTATTACCAACATTGAATGTGCTTAGACTGATCTTATCTTCTATACAATTTGTTAGAATCTTTAATGTATCGTAACCTATTTTTTTGAAGTCTTCCGATGTTTTATTATTAGTAATCCCTTTAGAAACAAAACTTATATTTTCATTTAAATGAGTATAAAAATCACTAAATTCTTCTTTATGATATAAGTGAAAAATTCTGTCAATTTCGAATTGAAGTTTTTTGTATAATTTAATATCTTTTACTACTAATGAATTGACATTTGAAATTAATTTTTGAGATTGTTTTAGATATTCATTGTAGTCTAAATCGTTAAACAAAACTGTACCAAATACTGGAAAATAAATTTCATTTTGATATTCATCAACAATTACTTCATCATATTCGTCAGCTATTTCAACAATATCACATCTTTCAAATAAATCCTGAAGTCGTTTTTTAAGTTCTAACATACTCTAATCATTAAAAACATCCATTGCATTATCCAACTCCTCATTTACGATTTTAGCATACGTTTGAGTTTGAGTAATGTTACTATGAGCCATTAGTTTACTTACTTTATCAATAGAAACACCTTTACGCAATGCTCTAGTAGCAAAAGTATGTCTAGAAACATGGAAACTAACATGTTTGTTTATTTTAGCTTCTGCCTTGATAAGCTTTAGGTTTTTATTAATAGTTGCAGTTGCTGCACTAATTGCAGAA
Organism: Flavobacteriia bacterium; assembly: GCA_947455255.1. Lineage (GTDB taxonomy): Bacteria > Bacteroidota > Bacteroidia > Flavobacteriales_D > Crocinitomicaceae > CANHVK01. Next base: position 1,263 of record CANGOA010000041.1, read on the forward strand.
TCGACCGCTCTAGGATCATTCAGATTCAAATCATTTTTCAACATCGGAAAAATAAAATCCTCTTTAGTTGAATCTTCTTGTTTATATGAATCAATAATCTCTTTCGCTTTTATAGGAAGTTTAATGTTTATTTGAGTCCTAGTTTTACGCACTAAAATACTTACTCTCTCTCCATCATAGTTTGACCATTGAAGAGTAAGCAAATCGGATATTCTTAAACCTCCAGCATAAGTAGCAAAAACAAACATCTTTTTCACAATGTCTTTAATTCCATCATTAAGAGTATCAACATTTTCAAAATCAATTAATTCTTCTTCTGTCAGATAGTCCTTAAATGTCTTTTCTGTCTTCAGTTTATACTTTAGAAAAGGATTGTGCTGAATCTCAATTATGTCCTGTTCTACAGCTTCATTAAACACTTGTCTAATGAATTTAAAATCACGATGTACAGTATTAATTTTGTTTTTCAATTTGGTAGAAAGATAAACTTCATACTTCTTTATAAAATTCACATCAACATCTAGAAATAGTAGTTCTGAAGTTTTAACATAATCTTTTAATTTTTGAATGATAGATCGTGTTTTATCATAGGTTCCGACGCTTCCCTTGTTCAAATACTTTTGTGTTATTAAATCAGCAAACGGAAAAAACATCTGTGTGTTTGTACCGAAGACTTTATCTTTTAATTGCTTAGTTGTATTGGATTTATTTATTAATTCCTGCTCAAACACTTTGTCCTGAAGCTCAGAGTATCTATTCGTTAAAAAAGAGTTTAACCATTTACTATTTGGATGCTTTGGTTTTACTTTGTTGTTACTATCATCCCATTGATCGGGAAGAATGAATTGTCCTGAAGCTATGTATGATACCTTTCTATTTTTGATAATACGGAAATGTATTGGATGTTGACCTTTTTTATTAGATTTGTCTTTCCGAAGGATAATTGTAACAGTTGCCATTTGCGTTGATGTTATTTTATCCTAAAGATAATGATAAAACACGAAACTAGGGTAAACAAAAGGGTAAACATTTCATTCGTTCAACTTCTTTTAATTACTTTTAATTTTAAAAAACAAAATTATAAAATACTAGAATACAGGAAATTGAAAAGAATATTGAAGAATTTAAATGAACTAACTTTAATCCAAACGGGGTCACAGACAAACCCAATGATACTTTGTATTGTTGGGTTTTTTGTTGGAATTAATTTTAGTGAAATTGACACTAATATCGGGATCATCTCATCGCCCAACCCTTGCCATTTTCAAAAATTCTGTTACTTTTAACATATCAAGATGGAGGACAACAATAGCTTATCTAAACCAATGAATTTCGATTTACTTTTAAATACCATTCAACAAACACATACCGTTTTTCAACAGAACGCAGTTAAGGCCGTTAATATGTCTTTGACAATACGTAATTGGCTAATTGGTTATTATATCGTGGAGTTTGAACAAAATGGTGAAGACCGTGCGAAATATGGAGACAAATTAATTCCTAACTTAGTTAGTGGATTAAACTCTAAAAGCCTTTCATTTAGGAATTTAAATCTATTTAGACAATTTTATTTGCTATACCCTCAAATTGTGCAGACATTGTCAGCACAATTAGAACAACTACAACATAGCTCAAATTTTCCAATTCTGCAGTCGGTGTCTGCAGAATTGGAAAATCAAGAAACCGTAGTTATAAAAACTGCTGAAAAAAGATTAGAAATACCCCCTCAGAAATTAATTACAAACTTATCATTTTCTCATCTTGTTGAATTATTCCCTATAAAAGACCCTCTCCAACGTCTTTTCTACGAAATGGAATGCATCAAAGGCACATGGAGTGTTAGGGAATTAAGAAGACAAATCAATACGCTATATTTTGAACGTTCTGCGTTAAGTAAACAACCTGAAAAATTAAGTGAACTCACGCAATTACAAAGTGAAAACGTAGTGCCAGTAGATGTTATCAAATCCGTGTATGCCTTTGAATTTTTAGGATTAAACGCCAAAGACATCGTAGAAGAAAGTGATTTAGAAAAAGCCTTAATCGAACACATACAAGCATTTATCTTGGAGTTAGGTAATGGTTTTTGTTTTGAAGCGCGACAAAAACGTATTTTGATTGACGAAGAATATTATTTCATTGATTTGGTATTTTACCACCGTGTATTAAAATGCCATGTGATAGTAGAATTGAAATTGGACGAGTTTAAACACGAGCATTTATCGCAACTGAACACCTACGTTTCGTATTACCGAGAAGAAGTAAAACGCGAAGACGACAACCCACCGATTGGTATCTTGATGTGCACCAAAAAAGGGAAGAAATTGGTAGAATACGCATTAAGTGGCATGGATGAAAAATTGTTTGTTTCTAAATACATGATCGAATTACCAAGTAAAGAGGTGCTTACCACTTTTTTGGAAAAAGAATTGGTAAATTGGAATACAAACTAATACAAAACTGTCACCACATGTGGAAGAAATTTGGAATTAACTCTCTATTATGATAAACCTACCTGAAGATTTAAATGTTTCTGTAAAAAAACTTTCCTCCTGTTTTAATAATACCAGCACATCATATAAATTTTACTGGTTTTTAGCAATCCTTGAATCCGTTTCAAACCAAAAAACACAAATAACTAAAAAAGAATTATTTTGTAGAATGATATCTCAGTGTTGGTACACTGTCAATTACTTCCATATTTCTTTGGGTGTTCAAGACAAATTACAATATGCTATTATTCGATTAAAAGAAATTGAAAATTTGGATATTGACAGTAAATCTGAGTTGATTTTTGAAAAACTGTTTTTTTCTTCCAATAAAGAAACATCTGAAATATTAAAACATTTTGATGCAAACGTCCCTTTCAAATTTTTATCTCCTTGGCTGGGCTCTGGTAAACAAAACGATGTTTATCATATATCGCAAGAAAACTATGGTTTACCTCCTTATGCACTTTATAAAGATTTCATACTGATTCAACCAGCATGGTTTAATTATTTCTTTGAAAATCTAGGCTTGTTAAAATCATTTTGTTACTGGCACCTTACCCGTTTTGTTCAGGCTAAAAATCCAAATGTACCGGATATTTCAAGCAAACTTATACGACCAGATAAACGATCAAGTTTAAATAAACATAAAAAAGAATTTTGGGATATTGTAATTTCAAAAGAACAAAGTATTGAATGTATATATACAAATAATGAACTATTGATTGGAAATTATGATGTTGAACATTTTATTCCTTTTCAATTTCTTGCGCATGACTTAATGTGGAATCTTATTCCGGCTCATCCAACATTTAACCGAAAAAAGGGAGACAAACTTCCAAAATTAGATTTGTACTTTGATAAATTTTATCAAACACAGATGAAAGCCATCCAGATAATTAAAGAGAGAAACGAAAAAAATAAATTTTTGGAAGATTACCTCTCTGTGTTTTCTAGCCTAGAAATAAACGAGCAAAAATATCGTGAATGTATCGAACCATTAATTACATTGGCTTCAAACAATGGCTTCCAATTTATGAATTCTTAGTAATAAAACTATAGTATCTTTACAACAACGTATTCTAAATACACCATAACATGAAACATATTGAAGTTGTAGCTGCTGTAATTGAAAATGAAAACCAGTATTTATGTGTTCTTCGAATCAAGAAATGAGTTTGTTTGGATGTCTAAAAACAAGAGAAAATTAAATTCTCCTGATGTAAGTCAAATAGTAGATCAAGAACAAACAAATATGCGGATTCCATTATTTGTGAAAAAATCAAATGCAGAAGGAAATGATTTCTACTATCTTGGAAATATGAATATCAAAAAAGAAACTGCATTAGAAAAAATGATCGTGAAAGAGGACGGTGATAAAGTGTCTGTAATTGAGATGAATTTTATGCTAGCATCCCCTGTCGAAAAATCCCTCTACGACTACCTCCTAAACTCCAACTAATTCCTTCCCTTCTCCCCTTTTCCACCTCCTACTTTTTTCGTAAATTTGTACTTCGCAAAAGGGATACTTATGTTAGGACTAAAATTACGTACTGATCCGCGTTGGGTAAACATCGCAGAATCAAATTTGGAGGAATTATTGACAGACCATGCTTGGTGTGAACAAAAGGCTGCATCGAACGCAATTTCGTTGGTGGCGTACAATTCTGAATTGGAAGATTTGGTAACCGACCTATTGGCGATTGCGAAAGAGGAAGTGGAACATTTTCAACAGGTGCATGAACTCATGAAACGCAGAGGATATGTACTTGGTCGTGAGCGTAAAGATGACTACGTTAATGAGCTGTACAAATTCATGAAGAAAGATGGGAGTCGTAATGATGCGCTAATCGATCGTTTGCTTTTTGCTGCCATGATTGAAGCGCGCAGCTGTGAACGCTTCAAGGTACTTTCCGACAACATCCAAGACGAAGAATTAAAGGTGTTCTACCATGATTTAATGGCGAGTGAAGCGGGGCATTACACTACGTTTTTAGGCTATGCCCGCAAATACACGCAGAGTGTAGACGTTGAAAAACGTTGGAAAGAATGGATTGACTTTGAAGATTCTATCATTGTCAAATACGGAAACAAAGAAACAGTCCACGGATAAAATGGAAGACGATTACAGTGCTTTCTCCAAAGCCAGTCAATTAGATAAAGATGATTTCTACCTCACACCTGAGGGTTACCGCGTATTCACCGAAAAATACCTGCTCAAACGTGGTTATTGCTGCAAAAATGGATGCAGACATTGTCCGTATGGTTTCGATAAAAAAAGCGGAAGAGTAAAGAATCAGTAAAAAAATTAATAAAATTATTACCACATTTCAATCTTTCTATTAACTTTGTATTTCAAAGTACTTTTAAAAAGTAAAATATGGAAGAGAACAAACAACATTTAGACGCTTTATCAGAGATCAGATCGATGATGGAAAAGTCGACTAAATTCATTTCTTTAAGCGGTCTATCAGGTGTCTTTGCAGGAATCTTCGCCCTGCTTGGAGCAGCAGCAGCTTATGTCCACCTAAACATGGCGTTAAACGAAAAAAACTATTACGATTTTGCCTATTTAGACAATGGAAAGGTAAACACGGATTTTTTCACGTTCTTCTTTATCGATGGAATAAGTGTCTTAGTGTTAGCTGTTTCTTTCGGAATCTTTTTCACTGTTCGCAAAGCAAAGAAAAACCAACAGTCTGTTTGGAACAGTACTTCAAAACGCTTATTAGCAAACCTATTTATTCCGTTGGTAAGTGGTGGATTATTCTGCTTGGTAATGGTCTACCATGGTATTATCGGATTGGTTGCACCTGCTACCCTCATCTTTTACGGATTGGCATTGTTGAACGCAAGTAAATATACCCTACACGATATCCACTATTTAGGAATTTGTCAAATCGTATTGGGACTGCTGTCTTCGGTATTTATTGGCTATGGATTATTATTCTGGGCGTTTGGCTTTGGTGTACTTCACATCGTTTACGGTACCATCATGTATTTCAAATACGAGCAATGAAAAATTACATCGAACATATCAATAAAGCCTTTGAAAGTCGCATACGACTCGGGATCATGTCCATTTTGATGGTCAATGACTCCATCGATTTTGCGACGCTCAAAGAAATGCTGGACATCACCGATGGAAATTTGGCGAGTCACATCACAGCGCTCGAAAAATTGGATTTCATCTTGATCAGCAAGCAATTTGTAGGTAAAAAACCAAACACAACTTACGCAGCTACAAGTGCCGGAAAAGAAGCCTTTCTCGCTCATTTAAACGCACTTGAATCGTTGATCAAAAAGACAACCTAAAAAAATTTATATTTTTACTTTGAAATTCAAAGTACTTTTAAAAATGTAGAAATGAAAGAAATTAAAAAAATTAGACGAAACTTAGAATTCTTTATGCTTTGCTTGGTATTAAGCGGATTAACTGCATTACCCCTAGAATCAGAATTATATTGGATTACCAACCACGATGAGCTATTCTCCCCTTTGCTACAGCAGTGGTTTGAAACAATTTACCATGCGATCCACAAAACCAATCAACAATACCCACAATTGGCTTATGGAACAGATTGGTTAGCATTTGCGCACATCGTAATCGCCGTTGCTTTTATCGGACCTTGGAAAAATCCTATAAAAAACAGCTGGGTCATTCAGTTCGGTTTAATCGCTTGTTTTATGGTCATTCCTTTCGCGTTTATTGCAGGATACATTCGTACTATCCCTTTTTACTGGACACTAATTGATTCTGCTTTTGGAATCGTTGGAGCAATTCCGTTGTGGAATTGTTATTCACTCATCAAAAAAATAGAAAACAACTAATAACCTAAATCAAAAATCATGAAAAAGAAAGACCTCACCTTAATTGCTTTAACAGCTTGTTGGAGCTTTTTATTTTACCAAGAGACTGCTGGAATCAACCTATCCATTTTCTCTATACTCCTAACACTCGGCGTATTTATTCGTCAACCACAGGTACGAAAGCAAAAGCAGTGGTTAATCGTCGCAGGATGCACCCTGTTGAGTGCTTTTTCGGTTGCTCTTTACGGGAATGCATTGGCAATATGGGCAAATGTCATCGCCTTGATCCTACTCACAGGATGGAGCACAGATTCCCACTCTTCCGTACTTGTTTCACTCGTGCAAGGATTACTTGCTTGGATAACATCTCCAGTCTATATTTTCTTGAATAATCGTAGAAAAAACGCGGAGAACACACAATTTTCGAAATACAAAAAAGGGATACTAATCGCCATCATCCCATGCATTATTCTACTCGTCTTTTTTCAACTATATAGAAGTTCAAATCCAATTTTTGAATCCTTAACCAATGCAATCAATTTTAATTGGATATCCTGGGGATGGGTATTTTTCACCTTGTTAGGATTGTTTTTCACCTATGGATTTTACAATGCTAAAAAAATAGATGTGATTGAATTACTTGACGATGAAGCTGCTTATACCATCCAAGAAAAACGTGTCAAACCATTGCGAATATTAGAACGTGAAATTCCATTTGCTGATGAATTTTTATCCGGAAAAATCTTATTTATACTTCTCAATTGCTTGATATTTTTCGTGAATATTGGTGACTTCAATTTCATATTCCTAGACAATACGCTTCCAAAAGGAGTCACATTTGCATCCTTCTTACACCAAGGCGTTGGAACCTTAATTGTCTCCATCATCATTTCCATCTTATTGATTCTTTTTTACTTCCGCGGTGAGGTAAACTTTCACAAAAAAAGTAAAACGATGAAAATCTTGGCTATCCTATGGATCATTCAGAATTGCTTGTTGTTGGTTTCTGTCACCTTCAAAAACGCAATGTATGTGGATGTGTACGGTTTAACGTACAAACGCATCGGTGTGTATGTCTACGTATTCTTAACGTTCGTTGGTTTGCTAACTACAGTTTATAAAATCATCAAAATCAAGAGTAGTCTGCACCTCGTATACTTGAATGGTTGGTCCTTCTTTTTAGTGCTTGTGTTTGCAAGTTTGGTGAATTGGGATTCCTTTATTATACAAACAAATCGTTCTATCAAACGCGACATAGACATGTATTATTTGATTTCCTTGTCTGACGCAACCATCCCTGAAGTTCGCTACATCATCCACCAAGTGAAGGACAAGGAAAAACGTAAACTGTACTTAAAACACTTGGATAACAAAACGTATCGATTCAAAGAAAATTACAAACTGTACTCTTGGAAATCATGGAACTACGCAGATGCTAACGTGTACAACGAACTCAAAAATACCCATGTTACATTTAATGACAACATCTATGAACGTTATGAATAATCACAGTGCTAGAAACTTCTCCACCCTTCGTTACTCAACTTCTGAAAGCAAGACCGAAGGTCCTAAATATTCTTCTTACTCATTTAATATCTAAACTTCTTAATGGTAAAAAAACCTCTAGCCCTAAACTTAAATTCAATCCTATGAAAACCTTAACCAACCAACACAAAGTACTCATCGCAACAAGTATTTTTTGTGTCATTTTGCTACTTACCCGCATCTACATTGCTGAAAACATCTCCTATTATTTCCTAGTATGGAATGCATTTTTAGCCTGGGTTCCCCTACTCTTTTCTGCAAAATTTGAAAAGTACGTTAAACTAAACCAAACAGGGAAAAGCATACTATTTTTCTGTAGCTGGTTGTTGTTTTTTCCGAACGCCCCCTATTTAATTACCGACCTCATCCACTTGAAGAAAAAAGCGATGATTCCCTTGTGGTTTGATGTGCTATTACTCGTGTCTTTTGCTTGGAACGGCTTGTTGTTTGCATTTATTTCACTGAAACAAATTCACCAAACACTCTTGTTGAAATTCTCCGTGAACCAAAGTTGGTTCATCGTCTTAAGCACCTTGTTTTTGTCAGGCTACGGGATTTATTTAGGTCGCTTCGAACGTTGGAACAGTTGGAATATTTTGAGTAGTCCGTTTTCACTATTCCGTGCGATTGGCAGAACCTTTGTCGAATACCCCTTCTTTGTAAAATCCATGAGTGTCACCTTTGCTTTCGGGTTATTTATGACCAGTATTTATACCACTGTATATTTCTTACAAGGAAACGAAAACAAAATCCAAAATTAAGTGTTATGTTCTTTCTGATTTTTGCACTATTATTTTTCTTAATCGGCATTTTGTGTATTCTACTATTTGTAGACCTTCCTGTACTAATACTCGGATATATATTTAAAGAAAAAAAGGAGTATTTATTAAGCAAAAAATGGGTCGGTTACTTGATAATATTCCTTGCTTACTTAATAATGCTTGTCTTATTAATTATCGACCTTAACAGTCCTCCTCCTTCATTTTAAATCAATAAAAATTATGATTCCACTAAGTGTAATAGCCTTCTTCCTTATCATCTTCATCACACAAATTGGGGTGATTTCGTATGTACTTGTTTATCATCTCCAAAAAATGGATCCATCGAACAGTAAAGTTTGGTCAAAGTACAGAATTGTATTTCAGTTTGGTATCGGCTTTTTTTGGTTTGTAGCTGGTATCGCATTTTTTATCTACTGTTTATCTAATTTGAATTTTCAATTTTAAGGGATATAAAACACGTATATTTTTTTTTAATCTAACATAGTTAACAATGGAAATACTTATTCTCTTTTTCCCCTTGATTTTTTCCTTCATTTGCATGGAAAGTGCTGTTGTAACAACAATGCTTGTATCACGAAATCATTACAGTATGAAGAGTTCAACAAAACTTACGTATTTCTTTTGTTTTAGTGCTTTGTACATCTTACTATTTTGTGGTATTGTCATCTATTATTTGACGACAAATCAGAATTAAATCTTACTAAATCAATTTTCGAAACTTGATCTTATCATTATGGAATATGGCTTCTTGATCTCCCTAATACTAATTGCATTGATTTTTCTGATCTTTTACTTATTGTTGTTTGTAAAATTTCCAATATTGGTAATCAAATCAATCTCTGAAGAATTTGGTAATAAAATAGCTAAAAAATCATGGATCATATATACAGTTGCTATCGTAGTTTATTTGTTTATTAATATTTTAGAATACACCAATAGAAGTGACATTTTTTTTGACGGTTTCCTTTTTCTGATTTTTCTGATTTTTCTAGCACTATGCTTACTAATGTTTGTACAATTCCCCTTATTAATCATCAAAACAATCTCCGAAGAATTTGGAAATAAACTATTTGCAAAAGCTTGGATCATATATTTAATCGCAATAATAGCTTATCTATTTTGGGTCCGTTGGATTATTATAGATTCAAATAATCATCCAATTATGTTTTCATGAACACGAAAAAACTCATAAAAAAACTAAGAAAGATTAAAAATTAATCATTAAATTAGATTGTAAATTAATCAAAAAAACAATCAACTATGAAAAGTGACGACATTAAATCTTTATTTAAACAATTTGAAAACATCACCTCCGAATATAATGGAGTAGAATGTTGGAGCGCTCGAGAATTACAAAAGTTATTAGGGTATAGTAACTGGCAAAATTTCCTGAAAGTCATTGAAAAATCAAAGTTTTCAAGTGAAAATGTCGGGGAAAATCTTTCAAATCATTTTACTGACGTCAGTAAAATGGTTTTGATAGGTAAAGGCGTTGAAAAACAGATAGATGACATCCTTTTAACACGCTACGCATGCTACTTAATTGCACAAAACGGTGATGCCCGTAAAGTTGAAATCGCATTTGCACAAACCTATTTTGCTGTTCAAACTCGTAAAGCTGAAGTAGTTGAACAACGATTATTAGATTACGAACGCATAAAAGCTAGGGAAAAATTAAGTCAAACAGAAAAACAATTATCTGGAATTTTATTCGAACGCGGAATCAATGAAAAAGGTTTTGCAATAATTCGTTCGAAAGGAGATCAAGCACTTTTTAACATAAGTACTCACGAGTTAAAGAAAAAAATGGGTGTACCAATAAACCGACCTGTAGCAGATTTCCTACCAACAATCGGAATAAAAGCAAAAGACCTCGCAGCTGAAATGACTAGCATGAACGTGCAAACTAAAGCATTGAAAGGACATTCACCCATCGAAAAAGAACACATCGATAATAATAAAGCAGTTCGTGGTGTACTCGTAAATAGAGGTATTCAACCAGAAAAACTGCCACCAAGTGAGGATGTCAAAAAATTGCAGCGTAAATTAGCAAGCGAAGAAAAAAAAGCGGTAAAAAACAAACCAAAAATTAATAAATGAAACCAAAACAATCCTTCTCCCTGCGTGACCGCATCAAAAGTTTTGACTACTCCATACAAGGTATAGTTACCTTCTTCAAACACGAACACAATGCCTGGATACATGCAGTTGCAGCAGTTTCGGTAATTGCTTTAGGTTGGTATTACAAATTGAATCGTATGGAATGGTGTTGGATTACCCTTGCGATTGGATTGGTACTTATGGCCGAAATGTTTAATACAGCGATTGAATATTTGACGGATTTAGCTTCCCCAGAAATTCATCCGCTTGCAAAAAAAACCAAAGATGTCGCTTCGGGAGCAGTGCTAATTGCAGCGCTTGTAGCTGTGGTGATTGGTTTACTTATTTTTCTTCCGAAATGGTTGTCGTGAAGTTGTTCGCAAATCGGGCTGTAACGGTATAAAACAGACTTTTTTGTCCACCCAAAACAATCTTTTCACCACATACCACCCAGGCATGTGCATCGAGTCCAATCTCCTCTTCTCTTTTGCGTACACCCAAAAACATAGTACAAGGGATATGGTGTTTTTTCAATAAAATAACCCCTGCCATTGCTTGATCCATACATACACTTCGAAATGGTACAACGCGACTTGCTCGCATCGTAGCTAAACGAATTTTTTCAGCAATTGCGTATTCAGAATTGGATAATTCTTTTCGTATCTCTTGATTTAATCCACCTAAAGTTGGTGCGACATCCTTAAAAGAGCTTCGCTTAATTTTTCGTTTAGAAAGTGCTAAATAATAAACACTCTGAATAAATAAACTGAAATCTGAAAATTTTAAATGAAGTAATTTTTTTAAACGAGGAGTTGACACAATTCTCTTAAAAAGTTAGAAATAGTTTTTCCATGTGGGTAGAAAATTCCTCTGGACGCATATTTTGAGGTCTAGAAACTTTAAATACCTTGATTTTTTGAGCAATTTTGGAACACAAATCAAAATGATTTTTTTTCAATCCAAGTTCCCTTAAGAGCTCAACTCGAAATGTGTTTTTAGTTAGTTGTAAAAATGATTCCAATCCTTTTAATTCTTGAATATCAACAACCTCTTTTTGTGGATCGTGTTCCAATAAAAAGACAGCCTTAATAGGTAAAGAATTATGCGAGATTTCGTCTTGAAGTGGAAAACGAAACTTAGTAATTTCCGTATTTAACTTCTCAAAATCCGTTAATTCATAACCATAATTCTCTAAACTTTCAGTCAATAATTTAATCTGACGATAACCAATATAAGCAATCGGATTGTCAGTTTCATCAAAACCAATAGTACTCACATCGTCATTTAGAATGTCATATCCTTTTCGGTGCATCCCTAAAGCAAATGTGGATTTACCAGCACCTGAAACACCACCAATCAAAAAGACATTTCCATTGATATTGATACTGCAAGAATGTAAAGGAAGTAAGTTGTGTTTATGAACTAATACAGGTAAAATAGATGCTAAAAAATACATGCGTATATCTGCTACATCCGCATTTGGATAAGCATCAATAATCACTTCATTTGTATTCTTGACTAAGAATTTAGCAATGGAAGGCATGTTCAACTGATATTCTTGAAGATTTATCTGTTGAAAATTATCCGAATAATTTGCCTCCTTTAGGACATCTGGAAATTTACCAAATGTAATTGATACGTCTGGAGCATTAGTAGACGTTTGTAATTCAGGAAAATGCAAGACTGACTTAATGTATAAGCCATTCGAATAATAAACGACATTAGAATCAGTCATACACACCTAAATGAATTAAGAATTAATAAAAAATCCTACAAGATTTTCTGTGTTTTCAATCTCTTCAATAATTAAAATTGGTGCTACCCAATTTAGTTGTTGTTCTTTTTCCATAGTAGCTAATTGATTACGTAGATGCAGGATTCATAAAAAAACCTAATAAATCTTGTGTCTCAGTCCAAGACTCAATTGTTAATTCAGGTTTTACCCAAATTTGTGTTTCGTTATTTTCCATAGTTTTAATTTAAGAAACGCCCATTATAAAATCTGCTAAAGATTCCGTGTTTTCAATATCTTCGATAATTAGGATTGGAGTCTCCCAATTTTGGATTTCATTTGTATTTGTATTCATATTCAATTTATTTATCATGGTGACATACGGAAAAACCCACCTAAACTTTCAGTATCTTCCCAACTTTCAATGGATAATACCGGTGCTTCCCAATTTAAAATTTGTGTAGTTTCTACTACGTTTTCTGGTGTATTCATTGTATTTAATTAAAGTGGTGAACCAATAAAAAAACCACCTAAACTTTCAGTGTCTTCCCAACTTTCAATGGATAATACTGGTGCTTCCCAATTTAAAACTTGTGTAGTTTCTACTACGTTTTCTAATATATTCATCTATAATACTTTTTATGAACACCTGAAAAAATCAAAAACAGATTCAGTTGCTTCCCAAGATTCTATAGTCAACACAGGAGCAAGCCAAGCAATTTCTGGAATTTGTTCGAAATTATTCATTTTGATTTATTTTACAGCTATTATTTGTTCTTCAATTAATTTTTCTAAAAAAGGATAAACTTCTGTTAAAATTGTCTCCTCATTTATTTGAAAAGTTGTTTGTAAATGACTAGTTAACTCTTTCACAGATTTTTCATTTTCTAAAAAGTTCCAAATCAAGTTGCCTGTAGCATTCATCCCATAATAATTACCTCTTTCGATACTCATCATTACCGTCTCACCATTCACTGTATTCATAAGTAAATCTGGATTTCTGTACAAGATATTTGTTTGTTCTATCATTTATTTTGAACTTTAGACATTGTAAATATACGAAAAACAACTTAAATGAATGAATTTACGGACGAACAAACTGCGATTAAAACTACCTGGTTTAGCATTATTGGAAACGCTACACTTGCATTAATCAAAGGCTTAGCTGGTTTCTTTGGGAATTCGTATGCATTAATTGCGGATGCCATCGAGTCTACTACAGATATTTTCGCTTCATTTTTGGTCTTGTTTGGAATCAAATATGCAAGTAGACCTGCCGATGAAAATCATCCTTATGGACATGGTAGAGCAGAACCTTTAATTACGTTTTTAGTTGTTACTTTCTTAATCACTTCCGCTTGTATCATTGCATACGAAAGTATTCTAAATATAGGAACTCCACACAACCTACCTAAACCATGGACCTTATATTTTTTAGGGGGGATCATATTATGGAAAGAAATTTCCTATCGAAAGGTTATCAAAAAAGCAAAAGAAATCAATAGCTCATCACTCAAAGCAGATGCTTGGCACCACCGTAGCGATGCAATTACTTCTATCTCTGCATTTATCGGGATTTCTGTTGCTTTATACTTTGGCAAAGGGTATGAATCTGCAGACGATTGGGCCGCACTTTTCGCCTCAGGTTTTATTCTATATAACAGTTACCTCATCTTTAGACCTGCATTAGGTGAAATTATGGATGAACACACGTATGACGAATTGGTTGAAGAAATACGCCAAGTAGCAATCAAAGTTCCAGGAATACATGGCACTGAAAAATGTTTTATTCGTAAAGCAGGTATGAAATACCACGTAGATTTGCATGCACGAGTGGATGGAAAAATTTCTGTAACAGAAGGCCATACTATAGCGCATCTATTGAAAGATACTTTGCGTAGCGAAATCAAAACGTTGGGACATGTTTTGATACATATTGAACCAAATGATTAATTTATCTATACTTTTGTGTCGTGGTTAAAATAAGAGATATTGAGTTGGGAGAATTCCCATTATTGTTGGCTCCGATGGAAGATGTAAGTGATCCGCCTTTTCGTGCTTTATGTAAAAAACACGGGGCAGATTTAATGTACACGGAATTTATTTCTTCGGAAGGACTAATTCGGGATGCTGCGAAAAGCGTTAAAAAATTAGACATCTATGAATACGAAAGACCTGTAGGTATCCAAATTTTTGGGTATGACATCGAGAGTATGAAGACTTCTGCGCAAATTATCGAGAAAACAAATCCCGACATTATCGATATCAATTTTGGTTGTCCTGTCAAAAAAGTAACTTGTAAAGGTGCGGGTGCTGGTATGTTGCAAGACATTCCTAAGATGATAAAAATGACGGAAGAAATCGTTAAAATCACCAACCTTCCTGTAACAGTAAAAACACGTTTGGGCTGGGATGACAAATCCAAATTTGTGGTTTCTACCGCGGAAAAATTACAAGATGTTGGTGTAGAAGCAATTTCTATTCATGGTCGTACAAGACAACAATTATACAAAGGAGATGCGGATTGGACCTTGATTGGTGAAGTAAAAAACAATCCACGTATGCATATTCCAATATTTGGTAATGGCGATATTGATACTCCTGAAAAAGCACTAGATTATAGAAATCGCTATGGGGTAGATGGAATAATGATTGGTCGCGCTAGTATCGGCTACCCATGGATTTTCAATGAAGTAAAACATTTTATGCATACAGGCCAACATTTGGCTCCCCCATCTTTAGCAGATCGTGTTGCAATCGCTAAAGAACACTTAGAAATGAGTGTTGCTTGGAAAGGTGAAGGACTAGGTATCGCGGAAATGAAACGTCATTATTCCAATTATTTCAAAGGGATTGCACACATGAAAGAATACCGTATGAAATTGGTAACTTCTTTCAACCTACAAGAAATCTACGATACCTTGGATTATATCCAAGATCACGCAGACGAATTTACGTTTATATAAAAACAAAATGGGTTAAAAAAACAGTAGGGGCGTAAAATATTACGCCCCTACTGTTTTTTGTTATTTTACAATATTATTACAATTTCCAGTGTTTCAATGTAATTGCTTTTGTTGTATTTGCAACTGTTACCGTACCTTGATCATCACATGTTCCATCACCATAATCAACTGTAGCATCTAATTTACCAGCACGTTCGATTTTCAATTTCCCAGATTTGATCCATTGACATCCGTTTGCTTTTACTAGCGGAGTGATTGTTGTGAATTTGTAAGTATTACCAGCAGCGTTTGTTCCATAACTAGTTCCTGAAATTTCAAATACATCGTCTGTGAAATCTAATGGAGTTAAAAAACCATCTGTCATTTTACGTGTTCTATTTGTATTCCAAGTTATAACCCCTCCATCTGCTTTAGTTACTTTACCATTTACAACTACGATATTGAACGTGTGCTCATCTATTACTGTTACAGTTTTTGTTCCTGAAACTCCATTGTCATTTACATAGAAATCAGAAGTAGTATATACTACAGTTGAACCGGCTAAGTTTTTATTTCCAGATACTTTCACTTGAATTTTCCCTCTTCTGTTTTTTAAATCTTTACATAAACAGTTTTCTTTTCCGAAATCTATAGTTGCTGTTATTGTTTTTAAAACTGTGTCTACAGAAGTTGTAATCTTTGCACAAGGATATTTTGTTGAATCGATACCTTTTACAGAAGACTCTAGACCAGTTTGATCAGTTACTTCTTTTAAGTCCATAAATGCAGCATCTGCGGTATTATCATCATTTGCACTTGTTGATATTGCTGATGTTGGATCTTCAGATGAAGTTGTATCTGTTTTTTTACAAGCTATAACTGCAGCTAATGACCCTACTACTAATAACGTTTTAACGTTGAAAATTGATTTTAAGTTCATAATTTCTAATTTTTAAGTGGTTTACATATCTATGACTGTTCAAGTTTAAAAAGGTTTAATTTAATATCAAAAAAAAATTAAAAAAAACATCAATTAACTATAAAACAAACACTTAAAAAACGAATTATTTTTATTTTTTTCTTTCCTAACAATGAAAAGAAAATCATAAAAACATCATCTCATCTACCCCCCAAAAAACAAATAGTACAAAAGAATAAATAAAAAAAAGCCGAAAAAAGCCCGAAAATAAAGAGGTACAGAAGATTTATAGAAAAAACAATAAAAAACGAAAGGGGCAAAATACTACCATTTACTACCATTTTACTACCATTCTTTTACCCTTTTTAAAAGGAAAACTACCACCCACTATCATTACAACCTTACAAATGATACTTAAAGCGATGAAACAGCCTAAAAATGGGCTGTTTTGTTATTTATAACAGTATTTAAACGGTGCTTTAACAGTATTTAAACAGCACCTTGTACCAGCTTTTTACCAAACCTCGTTTGCTCGTTTTGTTTTTGTTGTTTTTTGATTTGGTTAGTCAGTTGGTTAGTCAGTTGGTTAGTCATTTTAACGTTAAAATCAATACATAAAAAGTATGATTATACTATTAAACTATATTATTATACTTTATTTTGATTGAATTGGTATATACTTAATACTATCAATTTTAAATGTAATAGGCTGAAATATTGGGTTTTATATATATTTTTCAAGGTGTTTTATAGGGAGATGTCTAAAAGTATATCTATCTTTGGTACGAATTGATTTAGATATGGACCAGTTAATTGAACAAGATTTAATCAGAATTGAATTAAAGTTAATTCGATTAAATAATCAAAAAGAAAAAACTTTAATCCCAATTATAGCATCAAATGATTCTTATGAGAATCTAAAAGTTTACTTCGAAAATAAATTGATAATTGATCTAAACGTAAAATCAATAATGCGAATTGCTAAAAACAATCATAAATCATCTATTGACGATGTGATAGATGTTTTAAATGGATTAAGAAATCTTGAGTCTTTAGTAAGTTTATCACTTCCCAAAAACAGTTGAAATCATTGAAATTAATGAGGATGAAATACTAGAAATATTGGAAAGCTCTTGTAAACCAAACTTATTTTCTAATTTTTTGATTTCTAAATCTAATTTTTCGAATTTATCTTCAAATAATTCATATTTCATAGTGTAACCACCAAGATCATAAAATTCATATAAACGTTCTTTAATTACTATTGTTACTTGATTATGAGAATTTAATCCGTCATATTCAATTAGTCTATCTTCTTTCATTCCAGTTAATACAGAATCTAATCTATACTTGTCAAAACCTGTTATTTCCATCAAAGGTTCAATATTTATAAAGTTAGCTCTTCCTGGTATTACTTCATTTTTAAATAGATTCAGTATTAAATCTTTTTTTTCGTAATCTTTCATCTTGATTATTGTTTTTATTCAACACATACTCCTCCAACTACTAATGCTATTCCTGTAATCTCACTTTCTGGAATGTCTATTGGTGGGAAATCTTTATTATCTGAAATCGCTTTTAAATAACCTTCTTTTTCGCTTTTGTTTAAGCGTTTTAACAAGATGCCTTGTTCACGAGTAGCGATAACATGCACTTCATTCCATTGTATGAAAGTGTTTTCGCTTATTATTGTGCAAGCTACAAGATCACCTGTTTTGTATCGTGGATACATAGAGAAACCACGAACAGGAATCATAAAATCAACTTTCTTTCCCTTAAAAGCAGGGATTTGACAATAGTCAGAGATATTGTTTTGACTTATTGAAAAATTTGCGCTTCCAAAACCTCCAATAGTTTCAATATCCATTATTGGGATGAGATTTTCATTAGTTATATTGAGCGAAAAGGTATCTATTCTTTCTGCAATAATCTTGTCTTCTTTTTCTTCTGCCTTTATCATTGTCCCGTGACCAGTAATAAGCCATTCAGGATTTATTTCGGGATAAACTTTGAGTATTTGCTCTAATTTTGAACATCCAATATCCTTAACCTTATCTAAAAACCCATTAGAAAGTCCAGTTTCCGAATAAAATTTACTTTTATTAATGTTCTTTAACTTAATGATTTTCAATATTCTATCAACAATCATAAAAAATATTTTAGATTAAATACTATTTTTAGTTGCAAAACTGAGTAAATACTCTATATATTTGCATCATAACACAAAGCAATCATAGTAAAGTTTCAAATGTATGGAAAAAAAAGATTTAAAAGTTCAATCCCATAGATATAATCAATCGGTATTAGAAGGGATGTCTAAAAAGTTTGGATTAACCAAAATGTACATCCGACAAATACTTCGTGGAGATAGACAAGCGACTATTTCGGATACGATTAAAAAAGAGTACAGGGAAATGCTTTCAAAAATTGAAGAAGCAATAAAATAATACAATTACAATGTTCGAATACTATAACGATACACTTTGCGTACATGGGGGTTGGATGATAGAACAAGCAATTGTTTCATTAAACAACTATATAACCCTAACTAGCAGAAAACACCTTTGTGTTTTTCGCAAAGGTGGTAACGGTCGTTCGGCATTAATTCAATTCGACACTATGCGTCAAGATATCAAAGAGAAGGTAATACAAATAGCAGGCAATCCATACGAATTACACAAAAATCAGGAGTTCATCAATTCAATAGTGAAAGATCAGGAAGCGGTACAATTTTACAATTCATTCAGACTTCCAAATGGAGAGGCGCTACCTGATTTAACAATTGAGCAATACGTAATGGAAGCATCTATTTTAAAAGCGGCTGGCATTTGGGTTGATACACGAAGAGGAAGATTGAAAATGATGGGTGGTAGAACAAACCAAGTTTGGGGTAAGATTTCGGAAATTATTTCATCGCTTCCTCCAAATCAGTTTAAACATAAACTTCCATCCTCCGAACGTAAGTTACAGGATAAATTCAAAATGTTTAAGGCAGATGGTTACAAGGCATTAGTTCATAAAGGTTTCGGAAATAATAATTCTGAAAAAATAAATGAAAGCGCAAAACTATGGGTTCTTTCAAGATGGGCTGACCAAGTAAATGTATGTGCGACTATGACACAATTACTTTTGGAATATAACCACATCGCACCTAAAAAAGGGTGGTCTATTTTAAAGTCCGAAGAAACGCTTAGAAACTATTTAAACGATGGTAAAGTGATGCATTTATGGTATGGTCACAGAAACGGAGAGTTAAAGGCAAAAGAAAAGTTTTCGTATGCTCACAAAACTGCTCTACCACCATGCAGGGATTCACTTTGGTATTCAGATGGTACAAAAATGAACCTTTTCTACTTAGATGAAAATGGGAAACGTGCCACTTGTCAAGTATATGAAGTGTTGGATGCTTACTCTGAATGTTTACTTGGGTATCACATTTCTAAATCAGAGGATTACGAAGCACAGTTTATGGCTTATAAAATGGCTATTCAAATAAGTGGATATAAACCTTACGAAATCAAATTTGATAACCAAGGAGGTCACGGTAAGCTAAAAACAGGTAACTACCTTAATAAAATCGCAAAAATAGCACTGAAAACTAAGCCATACAACGGTAAATCTAAGACAATTGAGAGTGTTTTTGGTAGGTTTCAACAGCAAGTTATGGCGCAAAAATGGTTTTTTACAGGGCAAAATATCACTGCAAAAAAGGAAAGTTCATCGGCAAATATGGAGTTTATCCTTGCTAACACATCGAATTTACCATCACTAAAGGAAGCAATGGAGCAATATAAAAAATTAAGAGAGTTATGGAACTCTGCGCCACATCCAAAAACAGGTGTTCCAAGAAACGAAATGTACAGAACATCAGTTAATCCAG
>CANGOA010000042.1 GCA_947455255.1 Flavobacteriia bacterium
CTTAGGAGATTTTACTTGTCTTTTTGAGATATTTTCAAACCAAGGTTGTTGCAAATAAATCATATACGTTCCAGACAAAATATCTAAATAATGTTGTATTGTATGACTAGACAAACCCAAAGATTTTCCAATCTCTGAAGTGTTCAAAATATTCCCATGATAATGTGCAAGCATATACCAAAACTTACGAAGCCTTTCCGTTGGTATATTTATCCCTAATTGAGGAATATCTCTTTCTAAAAAAGTACGAATGAAATTATTGCGCCAACTAATACTTTTCGCTTCGGAATTTGCTAAAAAAGACAAAGGAAACCCACCTCGCATCCACAATGTTTGTTGCGCATCTGCACCAAGTTCTTTCAATGAAAAGCCCATCATATCGATGAAATGAATCCTACCAGCTAACGATTCTGAAGCACCCTTAATTAATGACGGAGAAGCACTTCCTAAAATGACAAAACGTGTATCCTTTCTTTTTTTATCCGCAAGTACACGTAGTAATGAAAATAAAGAAGGTTTTAATTGAATTTCGTCGATCACGATAATACCTGTCAATGTTTCCAGAGCCAACATTGGTTGTTCAAACAAAAAGGCATCTCTTGGATCTTCCAAATCAAAATAATGAATCGCAAACTCAGGATGTGTAATTGCCCTCGTAAGTGTCGTTTTACCACATTGACGAGGACCTAAAATAGCAGTAATAGGATTGCTTTCAATAGAATCCAATAAATCTAGCAATAAAACATCCCTTAAAACCATGACTAACAATTAATTTACATATACAAACTTACAAAAAATTAAATAAAAAAAAATAAAATTAACCTTGAAATTTTGAAGTATAACTTCAAAATTTCAAGGTTAATTTATTAAATATTGTATATTTTTAAATCTATTTTAGTTCATTATATCTACTTTTCACTTTCTACTTTCTACTTTTACCCTATGAAAGAATTACATCCACAACAACAGAATCTAATTTCATTGATTTCATTAGAAATGAAAGAGCAAGAAAATCGATATACCCTCGATGCAAATGCTGGATTGAAACAATTAAAGTCAGATGGATTGGCATTGCATCCAATTTCTGTGGTTCGTAAAAGTTTCGGATATGCAGATTATCCCGAAATTTCATTTAAACTCCCTTATACAACGGATACATCGAATTTTAAGGATAATAGTGTGATTGAATGTTTCATAGAAGGAGAAGAACCTATCAAAGGTGTTTTACTTGGAACGGAAGGGCAAAAAGGAGAATTTCGTTTATTTGCTCCCGATTTTCCGGATTGGATCGAGGAAAAAGGAGTTGGAATTAAATTAGCACCAGACCATCGTACAAGTGAATTGATGATTGAAGCAATAAAAAACATAGATAAACACGCAGAAGTTGAACAAATTTTCAATAAAATCCATGGCGAAACATCCTTTGGACAAGATTTACCGTTAACATCATCTCTTTCCTTTAAAAACCAAACGCTGAACACTAGTCAGCAACAAGCAGTAAAAGCCATGGTTGAAAATGAATCGTTAGTAATTCTACACGGACCTCCAGGAACAGGAAAGACAACTACATTAATTGAAGGAATTTGTCAACTAACGCAACGTGGTAAAAGAATATTAGTCACTGCACCTAGCAATACTGCTGTAGATAATATCGCGAAAGGTTTGGTCATTCAAGGAGTGAAAATTCTTCGTGTTGGAAATTCACTTAAGGTGGACGATGTCATCTTTCCATACACTCCAGAGGGTAAAATGCAAGAGGCAAAAGAGCATAAAGAAATAAAGAAATTAAAAATTCGTGCCGAAGAACTTCGTCGTATGTCTTTTCAGTACAAGCGTAATTTTGGTCGAGAAGAACGTGAGCAGCGAGGCCTACTATTAAAAGAAGTCAAAAACATACGTAAAGAAATCCGTGACATTCGTAATTATTTTGACGAGAAATTGTTTGAAAATGCAGAAGTAATTTTAGGTACACCTATCGGTATTTCGGACTTTTTACCAAAAAATGCAAATTTCGACACCTTGGTAATGGACGAAGCTGGTCAGGCGATTGAAGCCTTAGCTTGGATCGTTTTTCCTTTCGCAAACAATTGGGTTCTAGCAGGAGACCCATTCCAACTCCCTCCTACCGTACTTTCGCAGTCTGCAGCAAACAAAGGATTATCTATTTCGATATTAGAACAAACGTTTACACATTGCAAAGATGTAATATTCTTAGATACGCAATATCGTATGCGTAAATCGATTGCTGATTTTTCGAGTAATTATTTTTACAAATCCGCCTTACAAACACCTGAAATTCAAAACAACATCACGCAACACATTACTTATTTTGACACAGCGGGGACTGGTTTCGACGAACAATCAGGTCAGGATGGAAATAGTTTAATGAATGAAGGAGAGTTGAATATTGTTCAGAAAATCATTGAACAAGAAAAATTAAATCTTTCTTCCTTAGCATTTATTTCTCCGTATTCTGGTCAAGTACAGTTAGCAAAAGAACTATTACCACAAGGTCTTTTAATCAGCACGATTGACAGTTTTCAAGGACAAGAAAAGGAAATTATTATACTTTCATTAGTTCGCTCAAACACAGATGCTGTGATTGGATTTTTAAAAGATTACCGAAGAATGAATGTTGCTTTGACACGAGCTAAAGAACAATTGTTTGTGATTGGAGATAGTTCAACCATTGGGCAAGATCCATTTTACGCACAATTTTTAGAGTATATGGAAGAAGTTGGGGGGTATAAAAGTGCTTGGGAACTTGAGTGACGAGAAATGAGTGACGAGTGAAGGGTGGAGATTATAACATTCTTGATTTTAGTTCTTCCGTAGGTATCAGACAAGACGTTTGATTTTTGAAGAAGTGTTTTCTGTTTTTGGCAATTAAATTGTAGACGAAATCTCTAATCGGAAATGGAATTATCAGAAATAAAAGTAAACTTTTTGAAAATGAATTCAACGCTGAGAACGCTCGAATTGCAGCAGTTGATTTTGTGTACACTTTTTCATTCTTCAGATAAATAACAGTTGAATATACGTTTAAAGGCAAATTATGATTCTTTAGAAAATTCTGTCCATAATCCGATTGTAACGAAGCAAATTGAAAGATTTTTTTTGAATCGTGTTTAAGAATGTATTGTACGGATTTATTGCATAGAATACAATCCGCATCAAAGAGAAGAATATGAGATGGTGGCATTTTTATTTTTTATTTTATAAAAAATAGATGTTGTACTACAACATCTTTACGAGGATTTGGTAAGGAGAGACTCATATATATTGATCCAATTCTCAACTGTTATTTTTGCAACTAATTCACCTATTAATTCATAAGGTACATCTTCTTCTTTTTTATAACGCATACAACTTTTTCCAGAATTCACTTTTCTTCCTGTTTCAACTGTATATTTGGTTTCAAACCAAGATTTCAATTCTGGATTTCCATACATACCCATATGGTATAAAGCTATATGGCCCTTTTGAGAAGCTAGGTTGATAAATGGCAAAGGTAATTTGGGGTCGCAATGATAACCTTTTGGATACAAAGAATGAGGAACAACATAACCAATCATTTTGTAATTAATACATTCAACAAAACCTTCAGGAAGATTATCTAAAATCACTTTTCTAATTTTTAAGATGATTTCTTTACGATCATTTGTTAGTTGGTCTATGTATTCTTTGACTTCGAGAGACATTTTTTTTATATTTTTTATTTTATAAAAAATGGGTGTTGCAATGCAACATCCTTACTTAAAATACTTTGCAATACAACATCGCTACTATATCTTAGAACTTCCTTTCTTTTGACCTCTTGTCTGACGTTTTTTGTATTTATCTTTGATAGATCGTTTATAGGAACCACCAAGATTTACTTTTTTGTTTTTGTCAATTTTCTCATGGAAAGCACCTTTAGAATTTTTAATGGTTGCTTCTGGCATATAATTTACACCTGGCATCACTGGTTTTTCCGATTCTAAAAGGATTTCAGATTCTTCATAGGTTTCTGGAAGAGGATTAACTTCAATAGACATTTTCATTAATGCTTCAATGTTGTTTTTATTCTCTTCATCAAAAGGTGTTACAAAAGAAATGGCAATACCATCTTTATCTGCACGACCTGTTCTACCAATTCTATGAATATAATTCGTAGGCTCTTCAGGCATGTCAAAATTGATCACATGCGTTACATCTGAAATATCCAAACCTCTTGAAACCAAATCGGTTGCAATTAACCCGCGATGCGTTTCATTTTGGAAATTTCTTAACGAACTGAAACGATAATTTTGTGATTTGTTGGAGTGAATGATTCCAAATTGTTCTGGAAAATTCGCATCCACAATTTCAAACAACATATCTGCCACCTTTCTACTTTTTGTAAACACCAACACCTTACTAATTTCTGGTTGGTTTTCAAGTAGATTGATTAACAAGTTAACTTTGGAATGGAAGTTTGGAACATGGAACAACGATTGCTTAATTTTTTCAATTGGTGTACCATGTGCTGCTGCTTCAATTTTTTCAGGATTATTGAAATATTCATCAATTAAAAACTCAACATCCTCATGCATTGTTGCGGAAAACAAAAGAGTTTGACGTTTTGGAGGCAACAATTCCAATATATTTTTCAATTGTGTACGGAAGCCTAAATTCAACATCTCATCCATCTCATCGATTACAACCTTTTGAACAGCTTTTAATTTCAACGAACCATTCAATGCTAAATCATAAAAACGACCTGGAGTTGCAACGATAAAATCTTGACCGTCTAGAATAATATCGATTTGAGTATTAATACTTACACCACCATAAACTCCACATACACGCACGTTCATGTAGGAAGTTAACTTCTCAATTTCCTCTACGATTTGTATCACTAATTCTCGAGTAGGTACTAAAATCACGAAACGTGGTTCGTATTGTTTCGCGAATTTGAACATATTTAACAGAGGTAACAAGAAAGCCAATGTTTTTCCAGTACCTGTTTGAGCTAATCCAACCACATCCCTACCAGACATAATAACAGAAAAAGCTTTTTGTTGTATCGTTGTTGGAGTTGTAAAACCTTGATCATCTAAGGCTTTAATAATATTTTTGTGAAGATTTAGTTCGTTAAACAACATCTTTGTGGATTATGAATGATGGGTTATAGATTATGAATTAGTGAAATTAGTGATTTACATTTATAATTCATAACTCTTAGCTCATAATTACGGATGTCATACTTAAAGAACCTGCGACTAATTTATCGTTAAACAATTCAATTTTGTCCGATTTCTCTTGAAGTGAAAGAATATACAACAATGGTAAATAATGATCAGGAGTCGGAGCAGCAAGATTTAATGCTTTTCCTTGATTCTTATACTCAATTAAGGCTTTATGATTTCCTTCTAATATCCATTTATTGGTTAATTCACGTGCTTCTATCGCCCAATCGTACCCATAATTTTCTTTATTGATATTTCTAAAATCCACCAAACCTAGGTTATGAATGATATTTCCTGAACCAACAATCAATACTCCTTTCGAGCGCAATATGGATAACTTTTTGGCGAGATCGTAGTGTTGCTGAGGCGAAAGTGTATAATCTAAACTCAATTGAATAACTGGAACATCTGCTTTCGGAAAGAAATGTATTAAAGTCGTCCAAGTACCATGATCTAATCCCCATTGTTGATCTAATTCCACAGGCACAGGAGCAAAAATATCCTTCACGGTATTCGCTAATTCAGGACTTCCTGGTGCTGGATACTGAACATCAAATAAAGCTTGAGGAAAACCACCAAAATCATGAATAGTTTGAGGTTGTTTCATTGCTGTTACCTGCGTTCCTTTCGTTTCCCAATGTGCAGAAACACAAACAATAGCAGTCGGTTTAGGTAATTTTTTAGCTGTTTCTCTAAATCCTTCTACAAATGAATTTTCTTCTATGGCATTCATAGGATTACCATGTCCGATAAATAACATCGGCATTTTTTTAGTGGTAGGAAAGGAAGAAGAAAATGAAAATAAATCGTTGAAAGAAAGCATAGACATGGAGATTGAAGACAGACCAATTAATTTTATAAAATTTGAACGTTCCATAGTGACGGATATATTATCAAATTTAAAAAATCAATTGACTTTAAAACTCAATCACGTGTTAACATTTCCCAAAATTCTTGTTGAATATCATGGCTACGATTTTTAGCATACCAAAGGTGTAATTCTTTTTCAAAATCTTCTTTGGATATTGTTTCTTTATTTAGTTTCCAATGTTCAGCAATAGCTTGGGCGTTTGCAGGTCTAGATCCCCAGGATCCTAGTTCCGAAAATGTATCTTTATCTACTCTAACTAATTTTGGAATTGACTCTGCAGCATTTGTTAAGTAGTTGTGCATTTCCTCTAAATTTTCAGACTTAATTATTATTTTCAACTCAACACCTGGAGCATTTTTAGCAATATTGTAAATTGCTGGAAGATTTTGCGCGCAATCTCCACACCAAGCTTCTACAAATACTACCCAATATTCTTTAAACGATTTATTCTTGAATAAAGAATTCAATTCTTCACTCAAGACAAATTGTTTTTCGTTTCTATTTGAACGTTGTTCGTTCAATTTAGTAAACTCGACCAATTCTGGTGTTTGTTTAGTTCCTGTAGTTTTCCCATCCAATATCAAAGAGGAAACCAGACTTCGGTATTCTTGGTAATTACATCCATTTTCTATCGTTTCTTTTTTCATACCCTTTTCTTCAAAAGTAAAAATACCAAAAGAGACAAAACGTAACAAGAGTTACACAAGTGATAAATTAGTATATTTACTTCTCATTGTAAGAAATAGAAATGAAAAAAATTGCATTATTTCCTGGTTCATTCGACCCTTTTACCAAAGGACATGAAAGTGTAATCCAAAAAGCCATCCCATTATTTGACGAAATCATTATAGGAATTGGAATCAACACAAGTAAAAATTACTTTTTTGAGTTGGAAAAAAGGAAAAAACACATCGAATCGATTTACCAAGGTGTGCAAACAATTCGTGTTACTACCTACCAAAAATTGACCGTTGAATATTGTCAAGAAGTAGATGCTAGGTATATTTTACGTGGTTTACGCGACACAAACGACTTCGAATACGAAAAAGCGATTGCGCAAATGAATTTACAAATTTCTGGAATTGAAACAGTATTTTTCATGACAGACCCAGCCGTTGCTCCAATTAGCGCAACGATTGTACGTGAGATTGCACGCAATAACGGCGACATTTCTTCGTTTGTATCTTTATCAGAAAACCTACTTGGATGAAACTATTTGTAAACCTACTTTTTATAATTTCTATTACTGCTTTTTCCTTTGGGCAACAAAAAACAACCATAAAAGGAGTGACCACAGGATTTGTAGGTAAGAAAATTGAATTTTATAAGATTAAAGATTATTTCTCGTTAAAAGATAGTTTAATTGGAGAGGCTATCATTCAAAAAGACAGTAGTTTCCAGGTTGAAATATCACTTCATCAAACAGAGAAAATCATTGTTAAATGTCATAAAAACACAGGTTTTATCTATGCTAGTCCTGGAGCAACAATATCCATTTCTCTACCTGACAAAGATCCATACAATGCTTATCGACCACAAGGAAACAAGGTTGAAATTGCATTTTTAGAGTTACCAAAAACAGACATCAACTATAAAATATTAGAATTTGACAACTGGGTACACGAATTTTTAGGTGTGTATTTTAATCGTAAAACTACTTCTACCCTTGAATTTTCAAAACAGTTAGATACCTTCAAATTAAATGTAGACAACTATTATAAAGCCGACACCTCTTTCTTTTTCAAAACTTACATACGTTATACTATTGCATCTCTAGACGATATCAATTTCATCGGAATGAAATCACGCATTGAAAAATTCGTGCTCTATTTAAAAGATTTTCCTGTAAGTTACGAAAACGATAAATACATGGATTACATGAGTTTGTTTTACAAAAACATCTTTGCAATGGTATCTACCGATATCAATCAGAAAATCTACAAGTCAATCTTAAGTAGTAGTCCTACCCTATTAATGCGACACTTAGGTTCAGATGCAACCTTGCGTAACCCAAGAGTACGTGAGTTGGTTGCAATAAAAGGTCTGTCAGATGTGTACAACGGTAAAGATTACCCAAAATCGAACATCATCACTATGCTGGATAGTATCGCAAGATTTGGACTTTATAAGCAACACAGAGGTATTGCGCAACGTATTGTAGAGCGATTAACCGAACTTGCACCAGGCATGAAGGCTCCAAATTTTGAAATTACACAATCGGGACTTAAAGACACGATTACTTTAAACACTTACGCAGGAAATTATGTGTATCTACAATTTGTCGATCCAACCCTACAAGAATCAAAAAAACAGATTGAATTACTTGTACCTCTGTTTGAAAAATATGGTAAAACATTTCGTTTTGTAACCATTGTCGATTTACACAACGAACTTACGAAGGAACAGAAAACGTATTACGCAACTATACCTTGGGAGAAATATTATTTGCATTTTGACCACCCGATGATTAAGAAATATTCGATTAAATCATTTCCTAGTTACGTACTTATCGATGATACAGGTATACTTCATTCCTATCCCGCTGCCAGCCCTATTCCTGATGGAGAATACGATACGGTAGAGAAAGTTTTCTATACAATCAAAAGAAAGGTTGAGTTAGAGAAAATGAATAAGGAAAAATCGGGATTTGACGACATTTATGACGACACGAAATGAGTGACGAGTGACGAAGTGACGGGTGATGGAGTGATGGAGTGATGGAGTGATTGGTGTTAATAGATGAAATTGGGCGAATCACGATTCGTCCGAACAAATAGAGGAGTTTTAAAGAGTTTTAAAGGTATTAATGGGGCGAATCACGATTCGCTCGAACTACATTTGTTGTATTTATAATTAAATAGGATGAAACTTTTTCGGAAATATTACATACCTGGAATAATTAGCATGGTGTTATTACCGATACTTTGTATTTGGTATTTTGAAGAAAGAGATGCATTTGAGAAGGAGTATATTTTACCTGTATATTTTTGGAATAAACAATTATTAGATTATCGACATTTTAATAACGACAGTACTTCACTTAAAGGAGTAATTTATGAAAATATAGAACTTAACAACACTTTAAAGTCATTTGAAAAAATCGAACAAAAATTAATTTTATCACAAAAAGTTAAAGACACAAGGTTTGGACTTCATATTTTATTTTCACCTTTATTAAAAATTGATAATTACATCAAATTTATCGATTTTCTAAAACAAAATAACATACAAGTATATTCACTCACATCAAAAGAAATTTGGATACATCATTTCAAAATTCTTGAGGAACTTGAAAAAGATAATGAAATTGTATCACAGAACATATTAGGATGTGATATTATCCAATCTGAAGAATTGAAATTGGATAACGCATTGAATAAAATTCATGAAAATCAAAAAATAATTTTGAAAACCGCTTGGTATTTTAGGTATTCTATTGGGTTGTTTATTTTGATGATTTTTGCAAAACAAATTTCAAAAATCTAATCTCGCTTTTATTGAATAACAATCTGACGTCTTTCAACGTATTGATCACTCATTACTACTTCTACGAAGTATATACCTGGAATAATGTGTTCTACATTAATTGCTGCAGCTAAATCGATACGTGAGTATTCTTGTTCGAAAACAACTTGCCCATTGGTAGCAACTAAGCGAACTGTTTGAATGTGGTAATCTTCAGAAGCAATTACATCCACATTTAAGTATGCATCTGCAGGATTTGGATAAACTGAAATTGCATACGATTCTTTTTCAATCGCTTGAAGAGGTGTATTATCTACCGCATTATCTGCTACATCGCTAGACACAATAGAATCTGTTTGTGTAGGATTTGTTAGACGTAGTAATTTTGGTCTATAACCAGCACGAATCAACACTTCATACCCTTGGTATTTTGTAGCATCTGTTCCACAATATGCAAACACATCATAAGTTCCAGGTGTCAAACCATCTACATTAATTGTTTTTGTTTCTCCTAAGTAGTTATTCATTGACAAAAACTGATTTGCATAGATAGACACAAATACTCCAGCATCATTTTTCTTTCTGATTCTATATTTATTATTTGCAGAACCATTCGCTACTGTAAAGGCCAACTGTTTTGTTGAAGTATACCCTATAGTAAGCTTAATTCCACTACAATTTTCTTTCGCCTCATTGAAATATATGGAGGAAATTTCAGAATCATTGATTGCTCGGTTGTATAATCTTAATTCATCAAATGCAAATTTAGCAGACGCATTTTTTCCATCGTAGCCAACGATTAAGTTACCAATATTGTTATTAAACACGTAGGAAGCAAATGCTGAAACTTTTTTATTATTAATATAAATTCTGTTTGAATCAGCAGCATGTGTTATCACAATATGACACCATTTATTTACTTCAACAACTCCCTTGGAATTGTTAGTCAATGTTGTCCCTAAGGCTTTACCGAATTTTACTTTCAATGTACCCGATTTCTCTAGATACAATTCAAAACGCGAAGTAAATGTACCATTAGGCATGCACATTAACAATGATGGAGATACGGTAGGTAATTGATTTAATTTACACCAAAACGAAACACTGTATTCTGGCATCGTATCTATGTCTGCGAAATTATTAAAAGTCAATTTATTATTTACTCCGTCTAATTGATATGCACCCTTAGGATCTGCGTAATTGTCATAAACTTGAGTCGCTCCTGTTACAACAGCAGGAGTTTTAATTGACTCCTCATCATTTACACTACCTGTATTGAATGAATAATGGGCTAACATTCCTTCTGGAACCAAGGTACATTTTGCTTTATTTACAAAGAAAGAGATTGCTTTATAAACACCAGGATCATTTGCGCAATACACATATAAATCGTATTCACCAACAGACAAACCATTAACAACTACATCTTTCGATTCATTAGTAACATTATTTACAGAAGAGAAAACTGGATAACTAACAACTTTAAATACTCCGTTAGCATCTTTTTTTCTTAATCTGTATAAATTATTTGGAAAACCACCAGTAACAGTAAACATAACAGAACCATCATTGTCTGAGTTACAACCTACTGAAATCACGTTTGATTTAACGAAATCCACTTTTAAATCAGAGCAAGAATAAGATGGAGGCGTTCCACAATCTTCTTTTGTGATAGAGAAAAAGTAGACTTTAAATTTAGAAGCATCTTCGTTGCAGTAAACATACAAATCGTAGTTTCCTACCGCTAAACCTGAAACTGTTGTGGTTTTTGTTTCTCCGGCTAAATTTCCGACTGGAGAATAAGCAGGGAAAGAAACCGTTGTGTATGAACCATCAAAATTTCGTTTACGAATACGGTACAAATTATTTGAAGATCCATTAGCAACAGTGAATGTTATAGATCCATTATTTGAATTTCCACAAGATACTTTATGAATATCGTTAGGATTCACAGTCAATGAGATGGCAGCACAAGAAGAACTTGTAGCTGAGGCATATACTGTAAAAAACAAACAAATAAAAAGTAATAATTGCTTCATAAACAAAATATCTTACAATAAATATACTAATAGTTATGGAATTTGTTTCATTAAAAAACAAAAAAAGAGAAAATGTTAATTAAAAAATAAAAAAAAGAGTTAAGAAATGAATTAAGAGATCGGATAAAAAAAGGATGTTGAGACACAACATCCTTGAAGGTTTTGTATGAATTTATTGTATATTTTTATTTGATTGGTTCATTGGTATTGTAATTGTAATCTTAATCAATTGGGCGCAAAATATTTGTATCATGAACTTTGGGGGCCAAAATATTTGTATGATGAATATTGGGGCGCAAAATATTTGTATGATGAATATTGGGGCGCAAAATATTGCGCCCCTACTATTCTTCGGTGTTTTTTAATTTCATTAAAAGGGAATATGCACCATTTGTAACGATGGATTGTCCTTTTAAATCTTCGTAATTTACAATTTCGACACTTCCATTTTCACGTGCTCCGACAGTAACAGGAATCATTTGAAATTTGGATTTTGATAGGGATACAAAAACGTAATCTTTGTTTTCATAACGTAGTACAGCGTTTTCTGTAATTGTATTTGCCAATTTGTTTTTCAATTCAATTTCAGCGTTCATATACATACCAGGCACTAAATTTTTATCGTACTTTTTAAAATGACAATGAACTTCCGTGTTTTTATCAGCAGATAACGAATGACCAATTAATATAATTTCCGTTTCATATTTTTTATCGGGTTGACTATTATTGAACGTAATTACTTTTTGACCGATTGCTAATGAAGATAAGTCTTTCTCAAATACAGCGATATTTAAATGAATATCAGCAACATTCACCAATTCAAACAACACCTCACTAGGTGTTAAATATTTACCAATATTTGCATTTACTTTAGATACATAACCGTTAATAGGTGACGTTATGGTTATTTTTTTTGAGATCCTACTTTCATCTAACCTTGTAGGATTAATTCCAATTAATTCAAGATTCTCCTCTAAAGCTTTCAAATTAATTTTTGCGTTATGATATTCACCCTCTGCTAATTGTAAATTTTTATCACTTGAAGCTTTACTTGCATTTAATTCTCGTTGTCTTAGATATTCTCCTTCGACCACTTTCAATTTTACTTTTGCAAGTAGATAATCTTGTTGTATTTTTACATACTGCTGATCCTCTAAAATTGCTAAGACTTGACCTTTACGAACCATTCTACCTGGAAGTAGTTCTGTTGATTTCAAATATCCACCCATAGGTACGCTGATAGAAATTAAATTCTGAGGGGGAACATCGATTTTTCCGTTCAACTTCAGAACAGAAGAAATTTCTTTTTTAACTAGACTGCTAGTCTGAATTTCAGCGTTTGATATTTGAGCTTGAGTTAAACTAACAATGGAACTTTCAACAGATTTAGATATTGTTTCGACTGTTTTCACCTCTTCTTTTTGACCACATCCGATGATGGATAAGATGGTGACGGTTAGGATTATATTTTTCATATTTTTTTTATTAAATGGAGATGTTCTAATAGAACATCTTTACGTTTTTTTTCACAACATACCGAGCAGAGATGCATCGCGGTATTATAGGTTACTTATTTGTATTGCTAATTCGTTATATTTCATTAATGCATCTTGGTAATCACTTTGAATAGATATACTTTGATTTATTAATATTGCCCATTCTAGGTAATCGATTTCTCCATTCACAAATTGTTTTTGAGCAGTTTCAAAAATTATTTTCGCATTTGGCAAGGCTTTGTTTTCCAATTCAGAAATAATTTGATTTTGGGTTTCGTATTGCTTTAATAAACCTTCGAACTCATTCTGAATACGTAATCGTTCCGAAAGTGCCGTGTTTTGGACAATTTGATTGTTTAGTGATGCTAATTTTATTTGTTTTCCTTGTTTAGAAAAAACAGGAATTAATAAACCTATTTGTCCTGCTGTAAACCGTGAAGTATGCGTGTAAAAATTATTATCAGCACCATAACCATACATTGTACCAGATATTACTCCCAAATTAATAGAAGGAATCAATTTTGACTTTTCTAATTTCAATTGTGCGATTGCTTTATGAACATCAGATTCTAACATTTTAACACTTGGATGTAAACCAATCATAGATTTATCATACTTGTTTGTAAGTAGAATTTTTCTTTCAGAATTAACTGGTAAATATTTTGTTTGCGTATTTAACAATAATTGGAAATGCAACTGTTCGATCCAGATAGAATTTGATAATTGTTTGAGTTGATTACCAATTTGTATACGCTGATTTTCAATGGTTGTTTTCTCCAAAATATTCGTCTCTCCTGTTCGGATTCGTAATTCTGCTTTCTGAAGGTATTCACTATATACGCTATCAATTACTAATAATAGCTTGTGTTTTTCCGCCAATACAATTAAAGAATAATAGGAAATTCCAACCTGGTTTTTTAACTCTTTCAATTTAAGTTCCGATTGAAAACCCGCTTTGTTCCAATCTTCTTTAAACACTTGTTTTTTTCGTGCATACACCAAAGGGAAATCAATTGTTTGTTTCATGGATAATCTATTATCAAAGTATCTACTATTTAATCTTCCGAACTCGTAATTTGCATCCATTGGGGGTAATGCTAAAGCCGTTTGAGTTAATTGTTTTTGGTATTCAACTCTTAATTTTTCGTTTTTATAATTCAAATTATTAGCAATTGCACTATCAAGGGCGGCTTTATAGCTGATTGTCTGTTGCGCATTTCCAAAATTGGTTATTAGGACAATCACAAGTACGGTAGCCAAATTTTTAGAAACGATAGCCTTTTTTGAAGTTTTGGTAAACAAAATATAGAGGATTGGTAATACAAATAACGTTAAGAAAGTTGCTAGTAAAAGTCCACCAATTACTACCGAAGCAAGAGGTCTTTGTACTTCTGCACCAGCACCGTGACTCATTGCCATAGGAAGAAAACCTAGTGATGCTACAAAGGCAGTCATCAATACCGGTCTCATACGAATTTTAGTTCCCATTAATACTGTTTCTTTTAAATCTGTGATTCCTTCTTTTTGAATCCGATTAAATTCAGCAATTAATACTATACCATTTAATACAGCAACACCAAATAAGGCTATAAATCCAACTCCTGCACTAATACTGAATGGGAGCCCTAATATTGCTAAGGCAAAAATACCACCTATCGCAGAAAGCGGAATCGCAGAAAAAATTAATAATCCTTGTTTAACTGATTTAAATGCAAAATATAACAAGAAGAAAATTAATAATAGAGCCAAAGGAACAGCAATTGAAAGTCGTTGTTTTGCTTTTTCTAAGTTTTTAAATGAGCCTCCAAATTCGATAGTATACCCTGGAGGGAATTTTATTTTGGCTTCAGATTTCGATTTTAATTCTTCTACTAAACTTTGTACATCTCTGCCTCTTGCATTGAATCCAACAACGATACGCCTTTTCGTATTTTCACGTTGGATTTGATTTGGTCCATCTACAACTTCAATTTTTGCAAAAGTACTTAGCGGGATTTGAATACCTGAAGGTGTATTAACCAATAAATTTTGTACATCTGAAACATCCGTGCGATTTTCTTTCTCCATTCGCACCACTAAATCAAAACGTTTTTCTCCTTCGTATACCAATCCAGTTTTCTGTCCTGAAAAAGCAGTATTTACAGTTCTATTCAGGTCATTTACAGTAAGATTATATTGAGATAACATTGGTCGATTATAACTTATTAAAATCTGTGGCATACCGGTTACAGGCTCTACAAATAAATCTGCTGCACCTTGAATTTTAGAAACAATAGCACCTAATTGGTTCGCATATTTCGCTAACGTATCTAAGTTTTCCCCGTAAATTTTACATACAACATCTTGTCTAGCACCTGTCATTAACTCATTAAATCGCATTTGAACAGGGTATTGAAATCCAAAAGTTACACCCGGAACATCTTCCAATTCTTTTTTCATTTTTAACGCTAATTCGTCAAAAGTTTTAGCCG
This sequence comes from Flavobacteriia bacterium, assembly GCA_947455255.1. Classification (GTDB taxonomy): domain Bacteria; phylum Bacteroidota; class Bacteroidia; order Flavobacteriales_D; family Crocinitomicaceae; genus CANHVK01. The sequence continues at coordinate 15,553 of CANGOA010000042.1, forward strand.
AGGTCCACTCTTTTTTATCTTTCAAAATTACCATCAAATCTGTCGCCTCCATAGGCATTGGATCCGTAGGGATTTCACCACTTCCCGTTTTACCAACCACTTTGATTACCTCAGGGAACTTATGGATTAATATTTTTTCGGCTTTCAAACATGCCTCCATCGACCCTTTCAAACTTGTTCCAGTTAGAACACGCGTTTCCACAGCAAAATCACCTTCTTCTAATGCAGGTATAAATTCACCTCCCAATGTAGTAAGAACTAGAATTGATAATAAAAACAGACCAATAACAGTCCCAACAATTGCTTTAGGCATATCTAATGCTTTTTTTAAAGACTTTTGGTAAAATCTTTCGACACGTCCTAATAAGCGATCTGAAAAATTTGGTTTTTGTTTTACTTTTTTAGAAAGCAAAAGTGAACTCATCATAGGTACGTATGTCAATGATAAAATAAAAGCACCGATTAGAGCAAAAGCTACTGTTTGAGCCATTGGTTTAAACATTTTACCTTCGATACCTTCCAAGGTAAAAATTGGCAGATAAACTACTAGGATAATAATTTGTCCAAAAACAGCACTGTTCATCATTTTTCCAGCGCTGACTTTAACGATACCATCCATTTCATTTTGTCTGAAACGAGTCATATTGTTAAAACGTTTGCTGTGTTCTAATTGATGCATAGTTGCTTCCACAATTATTACGGCACCATCGATAATTAATCCAAAGTCTAATGCTCCTAAGCTCATTAAATTTCCACTAACTCCGAAAATATTCATCATAATTATCGCGAAAAGCATTGCTAAGGGTATTACACTAGCTACTAAGAGTCCTGCTCTGAAGTTTCCAAGGAAAAGAACTAAAATAAAAATTACGATAAGCGCACCTTCCAATAAATTAGTTTCAACCGTATGAATGGCATTATTGACCATTTTTGTTCGATCTAAGAATGGTTCAATTTCAACCCCTTCAGGAAGTGTTTTTTGGATTTCTGCGATTTTATCCTTCACATCCTTAATTACTTGAGAGCTGTTCCCTCCTTTTACCATCATCACAACTGCTCCTGCAACTTCTCCTTCACCATTGTAAGTCATCCCTCCATAGCGTATAGCGTGGCCAATTTCGACCGTTGCAAGATCTTTCAGTAGAAGTGGAACACCTGATTTTGTAGTTTTAATTGCAATATTTTCAATGTCTGATTTATTTCCTAATAATCCTTCGGTACGAATAAATAAAACACTTGACTGTTTTTCGATATATGCACCACCCGTATTTTGGTTGTTTTTTTCAACAGCACTAAAAACATCATCCATCGTAACACCAAACGCATTTAATCTATCTGGTTTAATTGCAATTTCATATTGCTTTAATTTTCCACCGAAGCTACTAACATCTGCAATGCCTTCCACGCGAAGTAAGTCACGTCGAACTATCCAATCTTGAATGGTACGCAATTCCGTTTCATCATATTTTCCTTCGTAGCCTTTCTTTGCTTTTACAACGTATTGATAGATTTCCCCAAGCCCGGTAGTTATCGGTCCCATACTTGGACTTCCTACTCCCGATGGAATTTGATCTTTTACATTTTGCAAACGTTCTTGAACTTGTTGGCGTGCCCAATACACATCTGTTTCATCGTCAAAAATTAGAGTAACAACAGAAAGACCAAAACGAGAAAAGCTTCTCAATTCAATCAATCCGTGTATATTACTATTTGCTTGTTCGACCGGGAACGTTACTAAACGTTCAATGTCTGTTGCGCCTAAAGAAGGAGCAGCAGTGATAATTTGCACCTGATTATTGGTAATGTCTGGTACAGCATCAATTGGTAATCGGGTTACTTCATAAGCTCCATAGCCAACAAGAAATAAAACGAAAAGCCCAATTATTAATTTCTGTTTTACAGAAAATTCAATGATTTTATTTAACATAAAAATGATTTTATTTAATGAAATAATTACGATAGTAATTTGAACACATCCAACTGTGGATGAACAATTTCATTAAACTAATTTTGGCGGTTGCCAAATGGAAGAAGAAATTTCTAAAACAAATGGATCTTTCACTTCAAATTTTTGTTTTTCTAACTGAAAAATATGCAAATCATCGTTTAAAGAAAAATTTAAAATTTCAGGAATAGTGCTAAAAAAAACGGTTGCGAAATGAGAATTATGTTGTTGAAATGGTGAATGATTATGGTCTGGATGATTTGAATCCGATTCGTTACTTGCAGTAAGCGCGTGGGATAGAAAATCAATAATTTCTTTGTCTTTGTGATGTTGGTAATGTTCTGTTAAATCAGAAACTACATGAATATAATGAAATACTTGAGTAGGAACGAGTGCTGCTACAAGTAAAATTAATAAAACAACGTATTTTAATCTTTTCATTATATTCAAAGATAATCATAAAGTAGCGATTAATACTAAGGTTTCACAAAAAAAAAATGGGGTGAATCATGATTCACCCCAATGGAATTAAGAGTTTTAGTAATTATACGTTTTCACCCCAATTTTTTATTTCGTCTTCCGACCAAAGTTCTGGAAAGAAAATACGACGTTGGTAACGTGGATGCATGTATTTTCTCCAATCACTTCCACCTGTTGCTTCAACGATTTCACCTTCTGGTTGTAAATATTTCGCAGCCGCATGGTAATGAGCCATCACCCAAGTTACGTTAACTGTATAATCGTAATGACGCATTGCTTTCACTAAGATTGGATCTTCTTGCGTTTCTTTAGGCAATGATTTGAATTTCGCATACAAGTTTGTTGTGTTGTACTCGTCCATTTTACGTAAGAACATGTCCTTGTATTTCTCTTCAAACAAGCGGATTAAAGTCGATTTCTTACCTGTTTTATGATCCTTCCCAGCTGCATGCCAATACAAATGTTCATATGCATGCTCGATAGGTGTATTTCGATCGATTGTAGCTCTAAAACGATAATCAATTAAGTTAATCGTATCCGTTGAAGCAAATTCAATCAAACGATATTGTGCACTTTGAAAACCACTCGCAGGTGTAAGAGTATTTCTAAATTTCAAATATTGTTCCGTTTCCATCCCATTTTGCATAATAGAAAATGATGAGGCTAACATATCGAAATAACGACTAATACGGTCTAGTTTTTCTGCAAAGAAAGGAGCTGTTAATTCATTGTTTTTTGTAACTTGTTCAGCTTCCCAAAGCATCATCTTAAACAACAACTCATTGATTTGATGATACATGACAAATACCATTTCATCTGGCAATGTTGTGCGTTGCGTTTGAAGAGCAAGTAGTGCATCCGTTTGGATGTAATCCCAATAAGTAATTGGTTTAGCCCATACAAGTCCTTCTAGATGTGTTTCAGGGTTTTGATCGATAGCTTCGAATTTCTCTTCGATGCGTTTTACTAATTCTTCGGTTGATTGTTTCATATTTTTTATTTTATAAAAAATGGATGTTGCAATGCAACATCCGTACTAGACTTGCAATGCAACATCTTTACTTATACTTTATGCTAATTCGTGTTTAAAGTATTGATAGATTAATTCATCTAATTTTTCAAAAGGTGTTTCCTCATTTAGATTGTGTTCTTCTATAATTCCTTTAATTACATCTTGTTGCTCATTTCCTTTTTGCAATGCATGTTTGTATTCAATGTTTGAAAAGGAAACCATGCTATACAAAGGTATATAACTATCCGGAAACAAATTAGACAAACGGTGTTCAATTTTGTGAATCATTTTGAAAGTTGGGTCCGTAACTTTATCACGCATTACCAAATAATTTTGCAAGGATAAATCTTGCATTGCATCACAATTTGGTTTTCGAGATTTTTCATATTCTTTAAAAATCACTGGCCAATTTTCATTGTGCTCTTGCATCAAATCATACATTACTGTACAATCTTCAAATCCACAATTCATTCCTTGACCATAGAAAGGAACCGTAGCGTGAGCAGCATCCCCCATTAAAGCCATTTTGCCATTTGTCCAAGGATAACAACGAATTAACGCTAAAGCTGATAATGGGTGTTCTTCCCAACGATCCGCAACATTAGGCATCATATCGTAAAAATCAGGGAACACTTCTTTAAAGAAATTTTCAACTTTCGTTCTGTCTGTCAATTTATTAAAACAATATTCATGGTTGTCAAAAGGCATAAATAGTGTACAAGTAAATGACCCATCGAAATTTGGAAGTGCAATCAACATAAAACGTCCTCTAGGCCAAATATGTAAACTGTTTTTTTCTAATTTATGTGAACCATCCTCGTTTGCAGGAAGCAAAATTTCACGGTACCCATCTTCAATGTAGTTTTGACTATAGCTAAATCTGTCTAACTTTTGGAAACCTGAATATCTTACCGCTGAAAAAGCTCCATCTGTTGCGAATAACAAATCCGTTTGATGATGCGTTTCTTCTCCTGTTTTATTATTCTTCAAAGAGAATTTACCTGTCTTTGTATCAGCGAAAGTACAATCCACATCAAAATGCAAATCTACGTTCTCATTTTTTCCTGCAATCTCTAATAATTTTGCATTAATTTCTCCTCGAGAAACGGAATAGATTGCTTGATTTTCTTTCCCATAAGGAAGCGCTGAAATTGTACCATCTAATGCATGAATAGTTCTACTATACATTGGAATAGCTATTTCACGAATTGCATCACCGATTCCTAGTTTATCCAATGCTTTCCATCCACGGAAGGAAGTAGCAAGATTGATTGATTTTCCTGCAGATAAAGCTACGTTTCTAAGATCGGAACGACGATCGTAAGTACTTACTTTATAGCCAGCTTTTGCAAGGTATACAGCCCACAAAGAACCTACAAGTCCTGAGCCTATGATTGTTGCTGTTTTTTGAGTAGACATGTTTTTTGATTTTTTATTTTATAAAAAATGGATGTTGCGTAGAGACGCGATATATCGCGTCTTTACGCGTATTTATTATTTTCTGCAGTTGGGATTTCCATGACTGTCCCACATTTTTTACACGTACGTATTTCTTCTGATTCATACACTTTGGAAAGTAATGCTTTGAGTTGAGTTACAATATCTGCTAATCGAAACTCTTCAGAATACAATTTTTCATTGCAAGAATCACAAAACCAAGTACAAGAATCAAATTCTTCTTCTGTACGTTTTCTTTCGATAACTAATCCAATAGTATCTTTAAATCGTTGAGGAGAATGATAGGTTCTAGGAGGTAATAAAAACATTTCACCTTCTTTAATTTCAATCACTGAACGTTTACCATCTTGAATGATTGGAAGTTTCATGTCTCCTTTTAATTGATAAAACAATTCTTCTCCTTCATTAAAATGAAAATCTTTACGCGCATTTGGTCCTCCAAGTATCATTACAATGAAATCGGAATCTTTATAAAGTACAACGTTATTTACTGGTGGGGTTAATAAGTGCTTGTTATCTTCAATCCACTTATTAAGGTTAAAAGGCATTAACATAATTAGGAATTATAGGTTATGAATTATGGGATATGAATCAACAGGATAAAAAAATGGGCTATGAAATTCATAACCCATCTTTCCTAATTCATAATTAAAGCGTTCCTCTTCTTTCTTGTTCAGCCTCAATAGACTCAAACAACGCTTTGAAGTTTCCTTTTCCGAAAGAGTTTGCACCTCTACGTTGGATGATTTCAAAGAATAAGGTTGGTCTATCTTCTACTGGTTTCGTAAAGATTTGAAGTAAGTATCCATCTTCGTCTCTATCTACC
>CANGOA010000043.1 GCA_947455255.1 Flavobacteriia bacterium
ATTGACATATCTCCATTCGGTTTGGGGCCGTAAAATTATATTAATTATATGTTAATTCAAAACGAGAAATTTTGTGATTTCTCAAATCACTTAATCTCTAAATAATTATTAATCTTTATTTTTTCTTTTTTACGGAAAAATATGCGGAAAAATAAATAGTAAACAGTTAGAATCAGAGGTGAAATAACGAATAAAGCAAAAGTTAGATAGCACCTAAAACCAAATACTAAATATTTCTTTTTACTTGGAGAAGTACCATTTTTAAGAATGATTTTTGTCCAAACATAAAAAATCTTTTTTGCTCGTTCTTCAATAAAAAGTATATCCCAATTTATTTTGAATTGACCAACTTCCATTAATCTATCTTGTAGTAACTCTAATTTATTTTTAACTAAATGTTCTTCAATCACAGATCCATATTTAATAGCATCCGAAATATCTATATCCGAAACACCTGGTTTAGGAAAAATACCCCATTTTTTATCCTTTCGACCTGTGAACATCCAATATGAAATTGTCAAAGCGCTTACTAAATTAGTATGTTTATCAATTAACGGAATATTACCAACTAGTTTTGCTTCAAAGCGATTAATAAATGAAAGAATGTCTTTCTGAGAATTTAACCACATATTTCTAGCGCCTATAACTGTAACAATTGGCGTATTACGAATTACTTTCGTAAACTTTTCATTTGCAAATAAACCTGAAATAGGTCTACTAGCTGATAAAAACCATGGTTGATAACCTAGAATTATCAAATCATATTTTTCCTCTTTTATTATAAAATCATTTAATTCTACACCTTTTAATGCAACAGTATCTGCCATTTCAGAAAAAAACTCACTTGGTTTCCAAGGAAATGTAAAATCACTTTTTGGTGTAATTCTCACTTTTTCAATCACACAATTCGACGATATGTTTTTTGTGACATTGTCTATTATTTGTGTTAATTGTCCAGTTTGGGAATAATGAATAACTAATATTTTCTTCATAATATTAATTTTCTGGATGATTTTGCATAATCAGTAATAATCGGTTTTAGTTCAGCAGTTTGTTTTGTAAATGAATTCTTTATCAATAAACAATCATGATCAATATTTGTATTATATCTCAAAATCGGAGGTGCATTTTCTTGTATTATTAACCTTAAAAACCGAAGTTCAATATTTGTAGGTTCATTAGCAATCGCTGCCTCTAATAACTCAGCTCCCTTCTTAAAATCCTTAATCTTATCTATCACATTAGATTCAAAAGAAGCTAATTTACAATATAACGCCCCTGAAAAAGCCTTCTTTAAATTAGTCGAGCCAATATTTGGAATATTATCAAGCGCAAGTAGTAATTGTTTTTTATTGCCACTTTTTAAAACATCATAATACGCATCTCTTTGTGAAAACAAAGAAATACATATTAATGAAAATACAACTACACATATCGATCTCATCTTATTCAAAAAAGTGAATCAAGTTTATTATTTCTTTAGCTTACAATGTAAAATTGTATGATAACCAGTCCCAATGGATGGAAATTCATTTACTGTTTCAAAACCTGCTTTATCAATAATATATTTAAACACGCTTTTTGAGTACATTTTACTATTCCCATTTGCTATAGCGGTAAAATAAAGTGAAGTTGCTATCAAACTATAACTAGCAGCCTGAAACTTTTGATCATCTATAAATGTTTCCATGATATAAATATCAGAATCAGCAGCACAATTCTTTTTGATTTTAAGCAAAATATTTTCAATTTCTTGTTCACTAAAACAATCTAAAAATTGACTCATCCAATACACATCTGCTCCTGCTGGAATTTCAGATAATGGATCAAGCATATTGATTGGTAAATAAGAAACTCGATCTTTAATATCATTGATAGTATTGATATTTTGTTGTGCTAAATTTATTTGACCAGGTAAGTCTAAAATTTTCACTTGTACGTTCGGGTTGTGTTTTGCAGAAGCAATTGCCCATTTACCCGTATTTCCTCCGATATCAAAAATTTGTTTCGGATTATTTTTAAAGATAATTTCCAACGCTTCACCAAACGCATTATCCGAATAGTAATGATCAAAATCAAACCAAGATTTTTTAATCTTATCTGGCAATTGTGATAAGCCTTCGTAAACAGTAGGCCAATCTCCAATCATTTTTAATCCTTCAGGAGTACCTTTTTTAATTGCATCAGTCAAATTAAACAAACCTAAATAACAAACATCTTGGGTGAAGTTCAAATTTACTTTCGTCATTTTATCTGTTAATACAAAATAACCAACTTTAGTCAACTCTAATTTACCTTCTTCATCGCTAGTAACCATCCCAGCAGCAATTGCCATTTCTAATAATACAGTTAAACCATATTTTGAAACATCGACTTTTTGAGTAAGTTCATCAATAGTTAATTTATTTTCTCTATTTGATTCAATTGTCTCGAGAACATTTAATTCAATTAACGTTGCTGCCGTTTGAAAAACAAAAGGACTAAATGCAATTTTTTGTGCTTCGTATAAAGCCTCTAATGTCTTCATTCTACTATATTAGTTTGGTTCTCATTAATTCTAATAACTTTTGCTAAAGTACTTACCATTGTAGCATGTTTTTTAACAAAAGGATTGTTTGTATCCCAAACATAACCAGCTAAAACAGAACAAATTTGTTTTTTAATTTCTGTATTATCTTGTTTTGTAAAGAAAATCGTTTGTAGGTCGCCGTTGTACCAAGAATTTACATATGTTCTAAACACATTGATACCAAAATTCATATGTTCCACATAGTCCTTATCCCAATCTACTTGGTTACCTTTTAAATGTTCACATACTAATTTTGCAGCTTGGTGACCTGAGGACATCGCAAGTGTAACACCTGAACTGAAAACAGGATCTAAAAATTCAGTACTATTACCACACAAAATAAATCCTTCGCCGTAAAACTGTTTAATGGAAACGGAATAATTTAAAATCGTGCGAGGCTCAAATAAGAATTCTGTATCTTTAAAACGAGAAGTTATTCCTGGGAAATTTCGAATAAATTCTTGAAATTTCTCCCCATTTCCTTCTGCGAAATCATTTACTAAATCTACATTTCCAACTACACCAACAGAAGCTGTTTTATCTGAAAAAGGAATTGCCCAAATCCAAGCTGTGTTGTCATTGAAATCATGTACAAAAATATTCTCAGCAGCTTTATCTGTTCTATTTTCATCTTTTACATGACTAAATACAGCACCTCTAGGGCTGGATGGAGCTGGTTTATCTAAATCAAATAATCGAGGTAAAACACGACCATATCCACTTGCATCAATAATAAATCGTGCAGTCACTACTTTCGTTTCACCAGCCTTATTCAAATAGGTAATTGTTTGAACGTCTTTCGTTGTTACTACATCCGTAACTTCAGCGTTAAACTCAACCTTTACTCCTTTTCGTTCTACTTCTTGAATCAATGCATGATCAAAATCAGCACGTTTAACCTGGTAAGTATAATCCCAACCTTCGCTAAATTTGTTTGAAAATAAAAATTGACAACGTTCATCATTATGATCAAAAGTCACCCCTGTTTTTAATTGAAATTTTTTAGCGACTACACAATCTAGTAGGTCTAATTCATCTAAATGATCCATACAATGAGGTAGTAAACTTTCTCCAATTACAAAACGAGGAAATTCTAATTTTTCAATAACGAAAACGTTAAAACCTTCTTTGTGCAATCTTGCTGAAGCAATTGATCCTGCAGGTCCAGCACCGATTACTATTACGTCAAAATCTGTTTTCATTTTTTATCTTTTTTAATTTAACTATATTCTTTGCTGTTAAAGTTTAATTAGCAGCTTTAATTTTATCTATCAAGTATTTATTATCCACAAACTGAAAACAAGTTACTAAGGCTCCAATTGTTGCACCAAGTACACCATGAAAAATTAGATTTTGTCCAGTTAAAAATAAATTTGGAATTCTTGTTTTTGGATTAATTGTGGAATTTAAAATATTGTTTGAATTCTTTTTAATCCCGTATAGAGCTCCATCTTCATTTCCTATATAATCACGATATGTAAGAGGAGTTGAGCTATAAACATTTTTAATTGCTTTATTTATACCTGGAAACCTTACTTCGAGATGTTTAAGTATAACCTCTTCTTTTTTCCTTTTAAACTCTTCGTACGTTTCTCCTCTTCGATTTTTAGTAGCTATAGTATTGAACGATTCACTCCATTCTGCAACTTCATTAAAATCCATGTAGGTCATCACAGCTAAAGATTCGGCATATTTAGAGTCTTTTGGAGGAACTGGTGTACAACTAAAAAGAATTTCTGGCCAATTTTCTTTCGAATAATTTACAACATCACCCACATTGTATGTATTATAATCGTAGAAATTACAATTAAAATATGGGAATGTATTTTCATGAAAAGAAATGTACAACATAAAGGAAGAAATAGTATTCTCAAGCTTGTTAATTCTGTTTTTGTAAACAGCTCTAAATTTATCTTCACCGAATACTTCAATCGTTCTTTTAGGATGAATATTAGAAATGAAATTTTTACCAAAAAACTCTTTTCCTTCTTTAGTAATCACTGATTTAATATGATCATTTTCATAATTCGCACTGATAACATCTTGATGCTTAATTATTTCACCACCAAATTGTCTTAGTTTTTTCGTAAGTAATTTAGCAATTTGTGAACCACCATTTACAAAACGATAACTACCTTTGATATAACTATTTGTAATTAATGCTAAAACAAATAATGGGGTTTTATCTTTTTCTGCAGCATACAAAGGTCCGTTAGCATATAAAATTACGCGCAGAATAGGATCTTCTGTAATTGAGGAAATAAAATCCCACGCATTTTCACTTAATATATCCGGATTATCGATGTAGTTTTGTGGTGAATCTTCTTCTAGATTGTATAAAGGAAAAGATGTACAAACGTCTTGAATTTTAGTACAAAAAGCATCTATCGCATGAGATTCATTAGGAAAATCATTTTTTAATATCTCCTTAAACTTCTCATATCCTTGACCAAACTTATAGGTTTTTCCATCAGGGAAACGAAAAATATCAAATCCATCTGAATCTAATTTATGAATATTGAGATCGTTTATAATGCCCAAATATTTAAAAATTTGATGTAAATTCTCTCCTTCATCTAAACTTCCAACATAATGAACACCAGTATCAAATATACATTTATCCCTACTAAAAACCTGTAAACTACCTCCAATTTGATGATTCTTTTCTAATACCAATACGGAATATCCTTCCATCGCTAGTGTCACAGAAGTAACCAAACCTCCCATTCCACTACCAACAATTACGAAGTCATATATTTTATCCGACATGTTTTTTTCTTTTTAAAATAAATAAAATATTTGACGTCTTCTTGGATTGATTGATTACTTCACAAGTCAAATTCATATTTTCCGCAAATCTAATCATATCCTCGATAGAAAAAAATGATAACTGATTGGTAGTCTTGTTGAACTTGAATATTTTAGTTGAGTATTTTTCGGTTAAAGCTGTTTTTTGATGTCTTTCTTCAAAATCAGTTACACCATCTCGAATAAAGATAATACCATCCTCTTTGAGTTTATTTACTACATTTTCTAAAATTTCCCATTGTTCTTGATTAGGTAGATAATGCAATACATCGTTAAAAAATATCACATCCATTTCATCCAATTTTACATCTCTAAGATCTCCTTGAACAAATTTTAAAGATTTACTTTTATCATACCCATTGGAAGCAATTTCTATTTTTTCAGTATCATAATCAATTCCTGTAATTATTCTTTCGGGATTTCTGTAATGCAAATAGTAACTCAAATATCCATATCCACATCCAACATCATAGATCATCTTTCGGTTTTGTATTAATGCATCGTAGTATTCAAAATTTTTCTTTTCAAAAATCAATTTTATACGCACATACCATTCAATAATTGGACTTTTATAGATGTAATTATACAGTATTCGATGTTTTAAGACATCCATATTCATATGTGTGGCATGTGAACTTGTATATACATCTTTCATTGACATCGAAAAATATTTAGTAATTACCCCCATTCGTTGCTCAAATATCGGGTCAGAAGCTAGCACTCGTGGTAAGGCATTCATTACAATATGCCCAGATTTAATTAAGATATCATTTTTGGAATTTACCTCATGTACACCTGTAATTACTATAGGTTGAATATCTAACGACAATTCTTTTGCAACATGAAAAGCGCCTTTATGAAAACGATTGAATTCCCCGTTAGCACTTCTTGTTCCTTCAGGGAAAATTGCAATTGAATAACCATCATTGATTCGATCTTGAATATCATTTAAATTAGTTGAAGAATCATTTTTAATGTAAACATATCCTGCATAACGAATAATAATACCAAAAAACGGAGAGTAATACACCCATTTTTTCACCATAATAACAAGCTTAGGATGTAGTTGTAAAACCAACAAAATATCTAGGAAAGAAGAATGATTTAAAATTAAAATAGATGGTTTGGAAAAATCTAAATTTTCTGAATTAACCAATTGTTTTTTCACATGTAAACCTATGTATAAGGTAGATTTGGTCATTTTGGAAATTAAATAACTCAAAAAATTCCTTTTTCTAATTTTCTTAATTGGTAATGGAACTAAAAACAGTAATATTCCGTGTAAAAGAATACATCCAAAAACAAAATATGTATACAAAAAGAAACTATATAGGAACATAAAAAATGTTACAGGAGCCTTCTTTTTATCTACTCTATTTTGAACAAAAAAGTTGAATATTTTAGGCTGGATAAATAATGTAACTAAAAGTGTACATAAAATACCAATAACACTAATCAACGCAATTGAATGGATGGAAGGATGTTTTGCGAAATAAAGTACTCCTATTCCGAATATCGTAGATAAGGCTGATAATATAATTGCAACATTATAGGATTTTAAAATCTTTTTGTTGTACTTATATTTTTGTAATAGACCTTCCGTTACAAATATTGTAAAATCGTCCCCTAATCCGAATATAAAAGTAGCAATGATGATATTTACAAAATTGAATTTAATATCAAAAATTGCAGAAAAACCTAAAATCCATACCCAAGCAATAGCCATCGGGAAAAAATTCAATATTGCTAATTCGATTCTACCATAAATGACTAACAACGTAACAAATACAATTAAGGAAGAGATTAACAATAAAAAATTAAAATCATTTTTTACAGAATTCATTAAACTTTCAGCAAAATCAGAGATGTCAAATACAAATGCTTCTGAGTTATTTCGAATATAATACTTAAATTTTTCTACTTGATTTCGTTTAACAACAACACTCGTAATTACACTATATCCATCTTTAGACTGATGAATCAAATTATTCATCCCGAGTTTATTTAACAATTCAACTCTGACTTGTTTATCAGGATAAGAAGTCGTATTCACCCATTGGTAAAAAGGCTGAAACGCTTGTTCGGTGAAGTCGTACTTTTTTCCAGAATTTATAAGTGCTTGAATTGTATTTATTTTGTGATTATCCCAGAATCTTTTCCATTGCACATATCCCGTTTTTAGCGCATTATCAGACTTATAAAATGGAGCTATCGATACTACTTCTTTTAAGTGATTTTTTTCTCGATAGTTAGTTATTGTATTAAAAACCTTTGCGTTTAATTCAACAGCTTTTGAAAATGATTTCGCAGTAACAATCAAATGTATTTTTTTATCCACTTTAGGATTAATACCTGTATAAAACTTCTCTTTTTGAATTAATTCCTCGGAATGAAAACTTAAATTATTTAAATCTGAGTCAAATTTGGATTGACTTGACTTCTGTAAGAAAAATAAGGTAACTAGAACAATAAGTACGATACTTACTTTTAACACCCAACTAGGAAACTTAAACTTGATTTCCATTTCCGAATGTTGTTTAACCTTGTATTTAAACAATGCTAATATTACCGGTAAAAAAAAAAGCGTAAATAATGCTGAACTTAACAAGGTAGTTATAGCGATTAAACCGAAATTTTGCAAAACAACTGAATCTGTAAAAAGTAAAGAAGCAAACGCTGCAACAGTTGTGAAACTACCTACTAACATTGGGAAAGTTAATTCTTCAACCGTTTTTATTACATCATTTGTGTGTTTTAAATGCGTAAAGAAATGGAAAGAATAATCCAGTACTATCCCTAGTAAAACCGCAGAAGTTGCGACAGAAATAACAGAAATTTCTGGTTGTAAATACCCTACACTTCCCAATCCAAAAAGCACTCCAAAAACAGTTGGAATAATAAAAAATATAGGAGTTATTATACTACGATAATAAAAAACCAAAAGCGAAATTATGAGAAATAAACTAATGCAAAGTGTTAAGTTTGTGTCCTTTTTTATTTGGGCAGAATTTGCATTTGAAATTTGGAAAGTTCCAAAAAAATCAAATTCTAACTGCGAATATTTCTTATTTACCTCTTTTTTAAATTCTTCTAGTAAAGAATTCAACTCCTGATTTTTGGGATTATTATTCAGCTCAAAATTTAAGGTTCCAAAAAACAAAATCTTTGAATAATCATCGTAATAAACAAGTCCATCCTCCAAGTGATAATTACTTGAATCATTGGAAGGGTTCATTTCTTTTAATTTACTCCACGAAATTCCAAGTGGATCTTTAGCTAAATAAGAACCTATAAACATCGAACCAGAAGAAAGTTTTTGATTTACCTTATTTACTTTCTGATCAATAGAATCTGGATTTAGTCTATTGCTTATTGCCTGGTAATCTTTTTGCGTAATTTCGGCAGGAAAATTAGCATAAAAATTTTCTAATAATTCTTTCTCTGAGATATCTTTGGAAACAATGATTTCTTTAATCAATCCCTTCGATTTTAGTTGAAGATTACCTTTTAATGAATCTAATAATTCAAGTAATTCATCCGAATCTTTATCATTAGCATTGATAGAAAAAACAATTTGTTTATTTAGATTATTTTCCTTTAGAATCGTATTAAACCTTTTAAATTCATTGCTTTTAGGTAAAATAGAATAAATATCTTCATCTAAAGAAATATTTGTAATTCCATTGATAAGGAGAATAATTAACAGACAAAAAACAGACAAAAAAGCAATAGGCTTTTGAATCCAAAAAGTAACTAGCTTAGAAAAAATCTTACCCAAAACTCACTAAAATTTAAAACAAAGATAAACGATTAATTTTGTTCCATTACATTTACTAATTGCTGAAACGCAGCTTTATCATGGTCTCGAAGCACTATAAGGGATGCATTATATGCTGCTTTAACCGCTATTGGAACTCCCCCTCCTAATTCAGCCCATTGTCCTCCAATAATTATATTTTTGACAGGAGTCTTATAATGAGCCACTTTAGATTTCATGTTAATTTTACCAGGTCTAGTTCCCATCATGGAGCCATTCTTGTTAAAACTATATCTATAATAAGTAATTGGAGTTGCTACTTCATAAAATAAAATATGTTCTCGTAGAGTAGGACATAATTTATCACAAACACGATCAATAATTATTTGAGCGTACCATTCTTTTAAGTTTTTATACTCCTCATTTCTTTGAATTTTACCATCGGTACTACGCGTAGTTTTCCAATTATTTTCATAATCCATCCAAGCCGGTACATACAACGTTAAAACGCCCTGATTTGTTGGAGACATCGTTTTATCTCTTACCGAAGGTGCTAATACACTTATTGCAGATTTATACGGATCTCCTGAAGTTTGTTCTTCTCTCGTATTTGTATCTGCAGAAATCAATACAAGTTCATGCCCAAAACCTAGTTCTTCAGCAGGACAAGTTAATGCTATTGAAATAGTTACAGAACTACTATATAATTCAGAATTGTCTAAGGTTTGAAGAAATTCTGTAGAAACAATTCCTTGAGGAAGTAATTTTTTATATAAGATATCTGTATCACAAGCAGCAATCAAATACTTTGCAAATACTTGAAAATCTTTATTTCTTTTTTGGTAATGAACACTTTTAAAGGTCTGATTTTCGATATCAATTTTCACAACATTCGCACTTAATATGATTTTCGAATGATGATCATTGGATAATTTGGTTTCTAGCCAAGCTGGAAAAACCTGACTTCCTCCTATTGGTGGATTCTGATAATCATTATTATATGCCCAAGCAATCGGAAACAAACATGAAAGTAAATCTTTTTCAGCGCTCCAGAAACTTAATAACTTTTCATCCTTAAAATATTTCCCTAATCCTTTTTTCATCCCTTCTTCCCCACTATAAAACACATGTTTAACCATAGGGAATCCGATTAAAATCCTACGTATCATGTATTTCAACTTTTCAACTCCCTCCATTGTTTCAGAAGAACGAAAAAGTTGAGGAAATTTTAATGAAATCTCTGCTAATTTTTTAGCATCTTCAAAAAACCGAATAATTCCTGACTTTTCATGTGGAAAATCTTGGATCATTTGATTTTTTAGTTCGTTAGGATTATTCGTTAACGTATAATCAATTTTATCACCTAAATGACGGTGAATTGATTTCATAGGAATTGGCCTCGGATAGTCCTCTCCCAAATACTTAAAAATCTTAGTAACTGTTCCATTCTCTCCACATTGATTCAACCAATGTATAGCAGTGTCAAAAATGAAATCTTTTCTTTCAAAACCTTGAAGATATCCTCCAATTAGATAATGTTGCTCCAATATTAGCACCTTCATTCCAGCCTTACTTAATAAAGCTGCAGATGTTAGTCCACTGATTCCAGCTCCTATTATGATTACATCGTATTTATTATCTAAAGAATTTAGTGTAGTCTCTTCCATTATAAGTGCAAAAATAAAATAATTATATTTGTACTAATCATAAATGCACACTTATAAACACATGATAATCTATGTTTAGGAAAATCTTTAACGTTATTCACATAGGTTTTGAAGTTTTTTTACTTGCTCTAATTAGCTTCATATTCTTTATTATTTTTTCATCTCAAATTACTCCTCCAGTTTCTCATTCTATTTCTATTCCTAAACGCATAAAAATCAATGAAAATCATTATGTTGTAGGTGATAATTGGCTAAAAAAAAATAAATTTGGAATATGGGAAATGTACTTGGAAGGTGCACCATATGAAAGAGGAATCATATATGGTGTATTGTCCAAAGAACTTACACAATACCAAGAAGAAGTATTTGTAAATCAAATCAATACGCTTGTACCAAGTGAGTCTTGGCAACAAGTTATTCGATTGTTAATTGGATTTTTCAATAAGGATTTAGTAACTAATATCCCATCAGAAAATCTTCAAGAAATTTACGGAGTTTCCCATTCATTTTCAAGTAAATACAACTACATTGCTTCCAAATACCAACGTATTTTAAATTACCACGCTGCACATGATATAGGTCATGCATTGAATGATTATAGTGTAGTTGGTTGTTCATCTTTTGGTTTAAAAAACAGTAAAACAACAGATGGAAAATTAGTAATCGGTCGGAATTTTGATTTTTACGTTGGGGATGATTTCGCTAAAGAAAAATTGATACTTTTCATGAAACCTACGAAAGGAATTCCTTTTGCTAGCTATTCATGGGCTGGATTTACTGGTGTTGCATCTGGTTTGAATACAGAGGGAATAAGTGTAACAATTAATGCTTCGAAATCAGACCTTCCAAGATCCTCCAAAACACCAATTTCTTTATTAGCTAGAGAAATATTACAATATGC
This sequence comes from Flavobacteriia bacterium, assembly GCA_947455255.1. Classification (GTDB taxonomy): domain Bacteria; phylum Bacteroidota; class Bacteroidia; order Flavobacteriales_D; family Crocinitomicaceae; genus CANHVK01. The sequence continues at coordinate 11,703 of CANGOA010000043.1, forward strand.
CCATAGCATCCCTCAAGCAATTGCAATTGCAAAGAAAAGAGACATATTTGTTTCAGAAACAATCATGGTAAGTTCCGCAAAAGAAAATAGAATTGTATTGATCGAAAAATCACCTTCAAAAACTGGAGTCTATGAAACAAATGAAGATCAATTAATTTGTACCAATCACTACCAATCAAATACGTTTAAAAAGGATAAAGTCAATCTACAAAACATTGATGAAAGCGATTCAAAATATAGGTATAATCGAATCCAAAAGTTAATTGCACAAAAAAAACAATTTACGTTAAACGATGTTGTAAAAGTACTTAGAGATCAAAAAAACATTAACGGAGATACATTAGGCATGGGTAATCCTAGAGCTATTAATCAATTAATTGCTCATCACAGTGTTATTTTTCATCCATCTGACTTAAAAATGTATGTTTCTACCAAAAACTTTCAATTAGGTACATATATCGGTTATGACTTAAAAACACTCTTTTCAACAAAGAAAATTGGTGATATCGATACTATCGCTGAAGATCCGTTTTTAAAGTCAAAGAGCTACATTAAGTTTCAATATTTTAATAAACTAAAAAAACAAATTTCTAACTACTTAATTTTTGATACTCCACTTACCTTAACACGAACTCAAATAAATAGTTTTATTTCGAATAATAGTGAATCCTATATCACTTACGAAATGTTAGGTAAATACTTCGCTAAGAAAAAATCATATAAAAATTCCTCTCGCTATTTCAAACGTGCTCTACGAAAAAAATTAGCATCTAAGAAAGTGAGATTAGAAATAAATCAATTGATAAACGAAAATATAAAACAATCTAAAAATTAATACAACGTTTGGAAGCTATAGTCAATCATATAAAATATACTTTATCTCATTCTACGTTTTATTCGGCAAAGAAATCGGAATTTGCATCTGTATATAACGATAACTTTACGGTAAAAGATTTTCAAAAATTACCTTTTACAACCAAGGATGAATTTTCTTTGAATAATGATTTATTTTTAGCTGTCGACAAAAATAAAGTTGCTGAATATTCTACAACATCAGGAACATCAGGCACACCGGTGACTGTATATTTAACTAAGAAAGATTTAAACAGACTTGCTAAAAACGAATATGATAGCTTAAAATTAATGGGATTTACATCGAAAGATATATTTCAATTAATGACTACCATTGACAAACAATTTATGGCAGGTTTAGCATATTATTTAGGAGTACAGAAATTAAATGCTGGAATTATACGCGTTGGACCAGGAGTTATTGAATCTCAACTAAAATCGATACTTACTTATCAACCAACAGCACTTATAGCTGTCCCGTCTTTTATCATTAGTTTAATAAATTATGCAAAGCAAAACGCTATTGATTTAAATCAAACTTCTGTTAAATCTATCGTATGCATTGGAGAACCAATACGTAAACAAGATTTTTCACTCAATATTTTGGGTGATAAAATAACTTCTGAATGGAACGTAGAATTATTTTCAACCTATGCATCAACTGAAATTGGAGTTGCTTTTTCTGAATGTAAAATGCATCAAGGAAATCATGTTAATGATGATTTAGCTTTTGTTGAAGTTATCAATGAAACTAGCGATCAACCCGTAAAAGAAGGTGAAATTGGAGAAATTGTTGTTACTCCTTTAAAAACAACCGGAACACCGTTAATTAGATATAAGACAGGTGATTTAGCTAAAGCTTACTACAAAAAATGTGCGTGCGGAAAAACCTCTCTTCGTATCGGTCCAATTGTAGGAAGAAAAAACCAAATGATCAAATTTCGTGGAACTACAATCTATCCAAATGCAATTTTTGATGTCTTGGAAAACTTTCCTGAGATACAATTGTACAAGGTAGAAATCTCAAAAGATGAGTTTGAAAATGATCAAATACGAATTTTAATTAGCACTCAAAATGAATTACTAATCAATGACTTAAATAAAAAATTAAAGTCAAAACTGAAAGTTACTCCACAAATAAGTTTTGTTGAAAAAGAAAAATTATATAATTTAGTGCACACTTCTAAAAGTAGAAAACCCTGTAAAATCGAATTTATTTAAACTCAAATTCTTATGAAAAAAATAATTTTACCTTTTCTTTTTATTATTCTTTCAACTTGTATTTATAGTCAACAAGTTGCTGATTTATTCAAAAAATCAGATGTAAAAATAACTTATCTTGGAATTGATTTTTCACAAGTAAAATTAATCGGTAGTTTTAACCAATTTGCTGAAGCTGGTTCTACTGGACCATCATTAATCAAATCTAAATATTTTGATTCTTGGAACAACCTAGTAGTAAATGAAAGTAAGAAATATGATGTTGCATGGATATTAAGAAAAGAAACTATTAATAATAGCATTGCAGAGGTATCAGAAATCAACACTAAAACATCTTTAGAAACAATCGAAGCTGAAAATTCACCTAATTACACGATTGAGTTTATTAAAAACTATGTTTCTACTTACAAGTTCAATGAAAAAGAAGGTTTTGGGATAATATTTATTGCTGAATCTCTAAATAAAAATAATCAAGAAGGTATCTTTCATTTTGTTGTATTTAATCTTAAAACGAATGAGATAGTAATTCAAGAGCGCTTGGTTGAACCAGCTGGTGGAATTGGATTAAGAAATTATTGGGGAAGAACAATCTTTGAAGCAATCAGAGATTTACAAGACAATAAATACAAAATCTGGAAGAAAAAGTACGGTAAATAATACTACCTCAAACTATATAAATAGGAAAGCTTGAAGGTGAAATTATCTTCTAAGTTTGTTTTGTGGTAATATCCGTATCGATAAAAAACACCAAATCCAAGACCGGCATAGGCGAGATTAAATAATTTTACTTTGATAATATTATTTAAGACTAACCCTGATTCTAGGTAGATTTTATTCTTTTGGTTATAAAGTATAGACGAAGGATCATTTTTTTGAATGATACCCCAGCCGGTGTTTTGAATAATATTAATTTGAGGTTTAAACTTTTTATATTGAACTAATAAATCTCCAAAATTATGTCTGAAAAATAAATTCACATACGACGAAGAAACAAATTCATTTGCACCCATCGTTTGAAAGTAATCAAAAATCACCCATTTACCTAAGTTGCTTTTTATACCATCACCCGTAAACATAAAACTTACTGGTACTATTTTATCGATATATCCTCCACATAGCTTAATGTTTGTTTGACCGATTCTACCTTTGTAAAAAACATAATTTATCACCGATTCGATCTTACTATAAGTGATATCTGACGTTCTATTAAATGAAACTCCACGATAATAATTTAATTTTATTTGTGGATTACCCACAAAATTTATCCTACGTTGGTTTCCTATCGTCATTAACTCTTCTTTATAGTTATAATCTAAACCAACCTGTATTTCATTCACAGAATAAAACGATTTATTAGCTTTTAAAAAGCCAAAATTAGAGAGAATTGGTTGAATATTTTGCATACTTAAGCCCACTGAAAATTTAACAAATCGTATTGGTTTACCAGTTAACTCAATTTTATTCTCCGTACACATATCAAAATTTTCGGCGACAAAACTTCTTAGGTAATCATTTACGGATGGAGTAAGACTATAATTCGTGCAATTTTTACCCACTTCTTTCAAGTTTTGCTGGTAAGAATAGGTTAAAAACAGGTAACGTTTTTCATTTAATATTAGCGAAAAATTAGACCCATATTTATACTTTTTGTCATTGACACCATACGATAGAAATCCTCCCATTACAATTTTAGATGAAAGTTTTTCATTGGTAAGAACATTGATTCCGACTCTATAATCCTCGTAACGATTTCTAGCATAAATGCTTTTCAAATCCAAATCGATAAACGAAATAGGTATTTTCCCATTCATTAATTTTGGAAGAAAATACATCCAATAGTCCGATCTTTTTGTCTTTCCAATACTATCCACAATTTTAAAGGTGTTTAATTCTCTTTTAGTTAATTGAATTGGTCGATAAAGAGATAACAATGAATCGCTTTTAGAAATAAGAAAATCATCCACAATCGTTTTTTGAATTTGAAATTCTGACGATTTTATTTCGCTAGAAAAATTTACTTTTGAATTTTTAGCATATATTTTTAATACAGGAAAAGCATTTTTCCCATACGAAAACTCTTTAAAACATAATTCACCAGATAAAGTAGAAGGAAACCACTTATCAGTAATTAAAGCGTAGTCTTGTTTTAATTTAAATGAAATAACACTTTCTAAACTTGGTTCTACGATGATACTTTGTATAGCATACCCTTGAGAATTGACTTGAAGAATTCCTTTTAACCCATTGAATTTAGAATGTTTTTTAGGTGTAAATTCTATGATAAAAATAGTGTCTCTTTCAGCAAAAATGGTTTCTTGTAAAAAATAATTATATCCGGTAATCGCTTCACTACAAACTGGACTAAGGTAATTTACCATTGTTTTATTTCCAATGGTTGGTAATTGAATTATTGAAATTGCGTTTGGGTAAAATGAAATATGGTGTTGAAAAACAGTAGTCAATAAATTTGAAACAAACGAAGATGTCATTCCAGATGTTTTTTGTGCTAGTATCTTACTCTCATTTTTAGCATCTAAGTGTTTAACATGTATTAGTGATTCTGAAATCATTAATGCTTTTAAATTAGAATAACGTTTCTTACCATAATCTAATGAATCTAATACTGGTTGTAACGTATCTGATTTTATGTCATAGATAGTTTTTGAATAATTTTCATATTGATATTTATCGTATTTTAAAAAATCATTAGATGCATTATTTTGAATCACTTTTTTAATGATTTTTAACGCTGGATTCGTTTTATTTGAAACGTGCGCTACCTCCATCTCCTTTACTTTTGGTGCTAATTCTACAAGCAATTTTGAATTACGATAGATACCATTTTTATCCAGTACAAAAACTTTATAGCTTGGAAAAGTAATTTTAATAGAATCAAGACTTAGATTTTCGATGAAATATTTACCATTTTCATCTGTTGTAATTCTCTTATTTGTTAATTGTTCATATAGATGAATTGTTGCAAAAGGTACTGACAACTTTGTCTCCTTATCAATAATACTAACTTCGATTTTTTCTTGAGAAATCCCGAAAATAGCAATTCCTATAAACAGCAATGTCACTAAAAAATTAATTTTAGTGACATTGAAATTATTAAATTTATTATTATTTGTTACGCTGTAATCCATCTAAGTATTAAGATGACAAGACCCGAAATTAAACTAGCTAATCCAGTTATTAAAAAAGTGTATGGTAACGAATAACTTGATCCTACGCCAGTCTCATCTGAAACATCCGATAAAAATGTAAAATACCATGCCCAAAAACTAATAATTAAAAAAACTAACCCAATTCCAACTAATAACAAGGCTATTTTTGTCAAAATATGCATCTCATTTCTTCTTGGTTCTGGTGCTGTTCTTATCGTTTTAGATTTTTTAGACAAAAATTGTTTTTCAAGAGATTTTCGAATCGAATTGATTTTTTTTGCTTTTAGAAGTTTTACATCACCTTCTTCGTCTTGAACTAATACATTTTTGGTAAGGATGCCATTTTTGCTTCCTATAACTTCTTTGTCTGCAACTAATTTATCTTGTTTTTTTACTGAAGAAGTAATTAATTTCTTAGAAGCTATTGCTGATTTAGAAATTACATGAGCTAATTGTTTGTTTTTAGGTGATAAAGTATCCTGTGCATCCGTATTTTCTGCTCTATCGTCACCACCTTTCCAATTAATATGGTATCCTGATGAGTATAATCTTTTTTCCATAGTACATGAAACCATACTAACAATTGATAAGATTAGAAAACAATTAATAATTTTTTTCATTTTTGAAATATTTAATAAAACATAAAGTCAATCATCTAACTAATAGAAATGACTGATTAAAAATTGGTTTCAAAGATATATAAAAGAAAGTAAGATAAATTGTTGTTCTGCTTTTTTTTAACTAAACCTGATGGAAATCATTTTATCCCCTTCTAATTTTCTAGAATTTTGTTCTTTTTTTTGAATAACTACAGTCCAAAACCATGTCACAAACAACTATTGAATTAATGGCACCTGCTGGTTCGTTTGAATCCCTACAAGCGGCCATACAAGGAGGAGCAAATTCTGTATATTTTGGTGTTGAGCAACTCAACATGCGTACTAAATCTACTCATAATTTTATTTTAGATGATTTAGAAGAGATTGTAAAAATTTGTACTCAAAATAATTTAAAGAGCTACTTAACCCTAAACACTATTTTATATGATCACGATATCTCTCTGATGAAACGTATCGTTGATGCTTGTAAGGACACAGGTGTTAGTGCAGTTATAGCCTCTGATCATGCCGTCATGAATTATGCAAAAAAAATTGGACAAACAGTACACATTTCAACACAATGCAATATTACCAATATCGATTCGGTAGAATTTTATGCAAACTTCGCGGATGTTATGGTTTTATCACGCGAACTTAGCCTTTTACAAGTAGAAAGTATCAATAAAGAAATTAAGCGAAGAGAAATTACTGGACCATCAGGATCATTAGTACGAACAGAAATTTTTGGACATGGAGCTTTATGTATGGCAGTTTCTGGAAAATGCTATTTGAGTCTTCATAGCAATTTCTCTTCTGCAAATCGTGGCGCATGTGTTCAGAATTGTCGTAAAAGTTACATTGTAACAGACAAAGATACTGGCTACGAATTAGAGGTTGACAATGAGTACATCATGTCTGCTAAAGATTTATGTACGATAGATTTTTTAGATAAAATTATCGAATCTGGAATTTCTGTATTAAAAATTGAAGGACGTGGTCGAAGTGCAGATTATGTAAATATTACTACTCAATGCTATCGTGAAGCCATTGATTCAATTCAAACTGGTACATATACACGTGAAAAAGTTAACGCTTGGAAGGCTCGATTAGCAACTGTTTTTAATCGTGGATTTTGGGATGGTTACTACCTTGGAAAACTCATGGGGGAATGGAACGATTCTTATGGTTCAAAAGCAACCACACGAAAGGTATATGTTGCTAAAGGACGCAAATATTACGAAGAAGCCAAAGTTGGTGAATTCCTAATGGAAGCACAAGATTTAAAAATCGGGGATGACATTTGTATTACAGGTCCAACAACAGGTGTTATATTTACTAAAATTGAAGAATTACGCGTTGATAACAAACCAGTGATTCAGGTAAAAAAAGGAGCTGAATTTACGTTTATCACACCAGAAAAAATAAGACCTTCAGACAAACTTTACAAAATTGTAGAAGCTTGACATGGTAAGAATTACGCAACTTCGCGCCAAATGTATCGGCTGTAATGCCTGTGTAGAAGCAGATAAATATCGATGGCGAATTTCCAAAAAAGACGGAAAATGCACTTTAATTGGTGGCAAAGAAAAAAAAGGTTGGTTTTCTGTATTAGTAGACGATCACGAATACGAAAGCAACTTAACTGCGAGCCAACATTGTCCGGTTAACATCATCAAAATTGAAAAACTAAACTAGAGAAATAAACTTTCTAATTAATAACTACGAGGTAGTTCACCAGGTTCAGAATGGGATGGTCCTTGAGTGGTATCTATACTTCCAGGGAATTGTATATTACGGTTTGATTTCTTTTCATTCATTTCAACTTCTTTAAAAGATTCATTTTTTTTAAAATCTTTAGTTGACTTGTCCGATGAATTTGAGTTTTTTGAAGTGCTACAAGCAGTCAAAACCAAAGCGAAAATTATTGTTTTTTTCATATTATTCAGAAAATAAAGAGTCCACAAATTCTTCTCTGTGAAATAATTGTAAATCATTCATTCCTTCACCAACTCCAATGTATTTTACAGGAATTTTCATTTGATCAGAAATACCAATTACTACACCACCTTTCGCTGTTCCATCTAATTTTGTTACTGCCAAGGCTGTAATATCTGTAGCTATAGAGAATTGTTTTGCTTGTTCAAATGCATTTTGTCCAGTAGAACCATCAAGTACTAACAACACTTCATGTGGCGCACCAGGGATGATTTTATCCATTACACGACGTATTTTAGACAACTCACTCATCAAGTTAACTTTGTTATGTAAACGCCCTGCTGTGTCAATGATTACAACGTCAGCACCCTGTGCTTTTGCAGAAGATAAAGCATCAAATGCTACTGAAGCAGGATCTGCACCCATTCCTTGTTGTATAATTGGCACACCTACTCTTTCCGACCAAATAATTAATTGATCTACAGCAGCAGCTCTGAAAGTATCCGCAGCCCCAAGCACTACTTTTTTCCCTTCTGATTTGAAATGATGAGCTAATTTTCCGATGGTAGTTGTTTTACCAACTCCATTTACACCAACTACCATGATTACATAAGGAAGTCCGTTGGTATCTGGGAATTTGAATTCACCAGGATTGTGCGTATTATTTTCTTCGAGTAACGAGGAGATTTCTTCCTTAAGTACACGATTCAGCTCCGAAGTATTTAAGTATTTATCTCTTGAGATACGAGCTTCAATACGTTCGATTACCTTTAGGGTTGTTTCAACTCCCACATCCGACGTAATTAGAATTTCTTCTAAGTTATCCAACACCTCATCATCCACTGTAGATTTACCTACAATCGAACGTGCAATTTTAGAGAAAAAACTTTGTTTTGTTTTTTCTAACCCTTTGTTTAGAGTTTCCTTTTTTTCTCTAGAAAATAATCCAAAAAATGCCATAGTATTAAAAATAGAAAAAGCCCCCTTTGGTAAGAGAGCTAATCATTAATTTATTTTTAGTTTAGAATTAGTTTTTTGCAAACCATTCTTTCACTTTATCATTGTGAACGATTTCTTCTTTGAAAGTAAATGCTCCTGATTTCTCAGACTTTACCATTTTGATTACTTTCGTATGCTCTTTTCCTCCTCCTTTTTGTAAGGATGCTACTACTTTCTTTGCCATGTCAGACTATTATTTAATTTCTTTATGAACAGTATATTTACGTAAGATCGGATTGTATTTTCTGATCTCTAATCTCTCTGGAGTGTTTTTACGATTTTTAGTCGTGATGTAACGAGATGTTCCAGCAACACCTGTAGCTTTATGCTCTGTACATTCTAGAATAACTTGGATTCTATTACCTTTTGCTTTCTTTGCCATTTTCTTTACTTTTTATTCTGCCATTTCACAATGGGTCGAAGTAGTTTTATTTTAGATATCCTTTTTCACGAGCTTCTTTAACAACCTCTGTGATCCCTTTTTTGTTAATTGTTCTCAACGCTGAAGTTGAAATTTTCAATGTTACAAATTTGTCCTCTTCTGGAAGAAAGAACTTTTTCGTAACTAAGTTCGGGAAAAACTTACGTTTTGTTTTTCTG
>CANGOA010000044.1 GCA_947455255.1 Flavobacteriia bacterium
AGATTTTTTTGATTTTGAACCTGTATTGGAGAAAAATTTCAAAAAGATGTTTAAAAACGAATTGTCCAGTATTACGGATGAAGAAGAATATTGGCCAGAAAAATTAACCATAGAGTTATTTTTAGAATGGTTCGTGATTGATTTTGGTTCAATCGTGGTTGATTTAGATAAATCAGATTTGAGATCAGAATAACGGTCCTTTGAGAGCCTCAGGAACCGTATTGAGTGACGAGTGACGATTTAATAGTGAAGAAATGTATTTAAAGCATATTAATTTAATCAATTTCAAAAATTACGATCAGGCGGAATTTTCACTTGAATCAGGCGTAAACTGCTTCGTCGGAAGAAATGGAATTGGGAAAACAAATGTTTTGGATGCGGTACATTATTTAAGTATGTGTAAATCCTATTTGAATCCTATCGATAAGCAAAACATTCGTTTTGACGAAAAGTTTTTTGTCGTGCAAGGTCAGTGGGATGTTGAAGGGGATGAGGTGGAGATTTACTGTGCGGTAAAAGCAGGAGAGAAGAAAGTCGTTAAACGAAATAAAGTTAATTACGAAAAATTAGGCGATCATATTGGTGAATTTCCATCGGTAATTATTTCTCCATATGACCGAGATTTGATTTCAGAAGGAAGTGAATCGCGTCGTCGTTGGGTAGATGGGATTATTTCTCAATTTGACCGTGAATACCTTTATAGTTTAGTGAAGTACAATAAGGTGTTGGATCAACGGAATATGTTGTTAAAACAGTTTTATGAAAATGGCTTTTTTGAGCGAGAGAGTATTGAGGTATGGGATATGCAATTAGAGACCATTGGAAATGCAATCTATCAAAAACGACTCTCCTTTTTAAAAGAATTTATACCAACTTTTCAATATTACTATGAATTTATTGGTAACGAAACCGAACACGTAAAACTGGAATATAAATCACAATTAAACGATGCTTCCTTTGCAGATTTATTGGTGCAAAATTTAAAAAAAGATTCGTTTTCTGGATATACCAATGCCGGAGTTCATAAAGATGATTTTGTGTTTTTAATCAATGACCATTTAGTAAAGAAATTTGGCTCGCAGGGACAGCAAAAGTCCTTTGTAATTGCGTTGCGTTTGGCCCAATTTGATTGGTTGAAAAAACAATTAAATAAGAAACCGATTTTATTACTCGATGATATTTTTGATAAATTAGATAACCATCGGGTAGAAAAATTAATGAAATTAGTGTCGGACAATGTCTTTGGACAAGTATTGGTTACCGATACCGACAAAGAAAGAGTTGCAACTATTTTTAATCGTATATCCATGGATTACAAGTTGTTTGATATGGTTGAATTAATTGAAAAATAAATGGACGAACGAAAACGAATATCCAATCAAAGTACCCTTGGAGATGTAATTGATAAGTTAATGAAAGCTTACGGTCTGGATGGTCGTATGAAAGAAATGGAAATTATCAATAAGTGGGAAGAGATGATGGGGAGAGCAGTTTCTGCACGAACAAAAAATATTTATATCAAGAATCAAGTGTTGCATTTGACTTTAGATTCATCTGTGATGCGTGATGAATTGATGCAAGGAAAATCGATAATTATTCAACGCGTAAATGAAACCGCTGGTTGTGTGATGATTCGCGATGTTTGGTTTAGTTAATTTCACCCAAAAAACGTTAAGCACAAACTATATTTCTAAAAATTGCGTTAATTTTAAAAACCTAAATTATTAGTATGTTCAAGAAACTTTTTACCATCTCCTTTTTACTATTTTCCTTATTTTCATTTTCTCAGAAAAATGATTTATTAAAAGACGCTAAGAAAATAGAAGAAATTTACAACTATATCCATTACATGTATGTGGATGACGTGAATTCGAAAGATGTAACTGAAGCTGCAATTGTAGCTGCACTAGAGAAGCTAGATCCTCACTCCGTGTATATTTCCAAAGAAGATGTAGACGATGCGAATCAACAAATTAACGGTAGTTTTTTTGGGGTAGGAATTCGTTTTCAGTTATTGAAAGATACATTGATTGTGGTTGCTACGATTCCTGGAGGTCCATCTGAAAAAGTTGGTTTGCGTGCTGGAGATAAAATAGTAAAAGTAGGTGCAGATATTATAGCAAATGTAAAGTTGAAAAATTCTCAAGTCCGTGAAAAACTGATGGGAGATTTAGGAACAAAGGTTACTGTAGAAGTTTTAAGAAAAGGAGAACCAAACTTGTTGAAGTTTGAAATTACACGTGATAAAATTCCAATGCATTCTGTAGATTGCCATTATATGATTACTCCAGAAACTGGATATATAAAATTGAATAGTTTTTCACATACAACAACCGACGAAATCAAAGCAAGTTTAGCTGAGTTGACTAAAAAAGGAATGAAAAATTTGATTTTAGATTTGCAAGATAACGGGGGAGGACTGATGTATGCAGCTAAGACGGTAAGCGATGAGTTTTTAACGAAGGATAAATTGGTGGTTTATTCTCAAGGGAAACACCAACCGCGACAAGATATGAATTGCGACACTAAAGGTGCGTTTGAAAAAGGAAAATTGATTGTTTTAGTGAATGAAAATTCTGCTTCGGCTAGTGAGATTGTTTCTGGTGCTATTCAGGATTGGGATAGAGGATTAATTGTTGGACGTAGAACATTTGGTAAAGGCTTAGTGCAACGACCAATCGATCTATCAGATGGTTCACAAATTCGTTTGACGATTGCACGTTATTACACTCCAGTAGGTCGTAACATTCAAAAACCATATGAAGGTAATTCGGAAGAATACCATAACGATGTTTTGAAACGTTTGAAACATGGGGAATTGATGAACCAAGACAGTATTAAGTTTCCTGATTCTTTAAAATATAAAACGATACTTAAACAACGCATCGTATATGGAGGTGGTGGAATCATGCCAGATGTATTTGTTCCACTTGACACGAATGAGTTTACAAAATATTTCAGAAGTATATTGGGAACAGGAGCTTTTAATACATTTTCATTGACGTATGTGAATAAAAATCGTGAAAAATTGAATGTTGACTATCCGAATTTTGAGACTTATTTATCTAAATTCAACTGTGAAAAGGTGTTTATGGACGAGTTTTTTAATTATTTAGTTAAAGAACAACCAACATTAAAGTTGGAGGAAAAGGAGTATCCTGAAAGTGAGAAATTGGTTAAGTTGTTTTTAAAAGCGATGATTGCTCAAGATTTATGGGGAACTACAGAATTTTATCGTATTTACAATGACCGAAATGCTATTTTACAAGCGGCTTTAAAAACGTTGAAGAATGGGAGTTTTGAGAAAGCAGGATTGGAGTGACGAAGTGACGAGTGAAGTATAATTAGACTTTGTTATTTTAAATATTAGCATATGAGACGAGTTTTTTTGACTGTAGGAGTTTTAGTAGCTACGGTTTCGTGTACGACTACTACAACAAGTAATGAAAATGAAGATAAAAGTGGAGTAACGATCTTAACAGAAGGTGAAACGGATGCTGAATTAGCAGCTAAAGTGAAAGCATTTGAAGCGGAGGAAAAGGCGTTAAAAGAATCTAAAACAACTTTTACATTAGATAAACAGCTTCATGATTTTGGTAATGTTAAACCCGAGTCAGATAATACGTGTAAGTTTAAAGTTACGAATACAGGAAAAAAACCATTAATTATATCAAAGGTATCTGCTAGTTGTGGATGTACAACACCACACAAACCTGAACAGCCAATTTTGCCTGGAAAGACAGATTATATAGAAGTTGGTTTTCATCCAAAACCTGGACAAGTAGGGGAAATTACAAAAACCGTTACAATAGAAGCCAATACAGAACCTCTTTTGACAGAGGTTCAGATTAAGGCTTTTGTGAAATAGTACTAATTAGATTTTTTTTACTCGAACAGCATTCATACCTTTCATCCCTCTTTCTAATTCGAAAGAAACTGCATTTCCTTCTTCAACATCTTGAAGTAGACCATGAACGTGTACAAAGTATTTTTCTTGCGTTTCATTTTCTTTGATGAATCCAAAACCTTTTTGGTGGTTAAAGAAATCGATTCTACCAACACGAACAGCAGGCATTTCTTCTTCAACACGTTTAGGTACAGAAATTTCAATACTAGAAAGAGCGATTTTTTTCTTAGTCGCTGGATCTGGCGGAGTATCGGAAATGTGACCATTTTCGTCAACGTAAGCCATCATTGCATCTAAACCACTTGCTGTAGGATTAGATTTACGTTCCTCCATTTTGAGGTTTTTATCTTGACGTTTTTTTAAACGTTTTTTTTCTTTTTCTTTTTTGTTGTAGGTTTCTTGGGACTTAGCCATGCACTCATTTAGTTGATAAAACAATAAATACCAGCGAAGTAAGCACGTGTATCAGTCAAACAGAACGAGATGATTGATAGGAAATTAAATGTAGGTATTACCTTTAAAGGATAATCAAAGGTACAACAAAAAAAGGGACGTTCTACACGCCCCTTTTGAATATCTGAAAATAAATGAATTTTATTTTAGTTTGAAATGTTTCTCCGCTTCGTCTGCAATGTATCCTCCAATTGCAAGAGATGCTGTTGCTGCTGGAGAAGGAGCATTCAAAACATGAATTGAATTTCCATGGTATTCAATACGGAAATCGTCACGTGTATCTCCATCAACCCCTAGTAATAAAGCACGTACGCCAGCACGACCAGGAACTATATCATCCATGGTTAAGCTAGGTATCATAACCTGAAGTGTTTTTAAGAATAATTTTTTAGAGAATGCTCTACGGTATTCATTGATACCATAACTCATGTTTTGGAAAAATAATTTCCAAGTTCCTTTATAAGTCAAAGCATCCCAAGAATCTCTTAATGAGAAGTCCGTTTTTCCATAACCCTCACGTTTGAATGTGAATACTGCATTTGGTCCACACTCAACATCCCCGTTTGTCATACGCGTAAAGTGTACACCCAAAAATGGAAATGCTGGGTCAGGAACAGGATATACTAAGTTTCTTACCTTTTTCTTTGCTTCTTCGGTTAATTCGTAATAATCTCCACGGAAACCAACCACTTGTTCTTTTAAGTCGACACCATCTTTACGTGCTAATCGATCTGCTTGTAAACCAGCACAAAAAACTAAATATTTTGCCTCGAAATTTCCTTTATTCGTAACAATCGTTGAAATTGATGCTCCTTTTTTAACATCGATAACTTCATGTTCAAGTAAAAGTTTACTATCAGGTTGGGTTTTAATAGCAAGTTCTACCATTTTTGCTGTAGCTCCTCTAAAATCAATGATACCAGTACATGCAACAAACAAACCAGCAATACCTTCTACATGAGGTTCGTATTCTTTTATTTCAGTTCCAGTGATTTTTTTTAACCCTTCAATTTGATTCGCTACACCATTTTGATATATTTTCTCAAGGTATTCTAATTCACTTTCTTTGGTTGCAACCACCACTTTTCCACAGATGTCGTGCGCAATGTTATGTTCTTTTGCAAACGCAACTAATTCATGTCTTCCTTCAACACAATTTTTAGCTTTTAAAGATCCTGGCTTATAATACAATCCAGAATGTATCACACCTGAGTTATGACCAGTTTGATGATCAGCCAAACAATTTTCTTTTTCAAGTAAAACAATTTTTTTTTCAGGGAATCTATTTTGAAGTTTATAAAGCGTTGCAGCACCAACAATTCCTCCTCCGATAATAGCTATATCATATGTCATAATTCACTTTTTTTGTTGTGCAAAAGTAATAAAAAAACAGACTTATAAGGATGAATAAATGACTGAAGTCATCCTTGTTAAAATAGGGGTTAATTTGAATTTTTAGTCCGAAAATAAAGAGTGTCGGAAATATTAGGATTGTACCAACAAGTAAGTGATAGTTTTGAATTTCACGTTTTAATTTCACGCCTAAATACGTTCCTAAAATCACATATGAGAAGATAGAGTCAATAGCAACAAAGTTAAAAGTTGAGAATATGTACGATAGCATTAATAAAACTCCTCCTTTAATTAATAAAATATTTTTCCATTTAGAAATATTGATTTTATTAATTTGTAATATGGATAAAGCGAAGTAATAGGATGTTATTACAATAAAAAGCCAAGAAGGGAATTTTCCGTAAAAACTAAAATATCCAAAGAAGAGATGTCCAAAAAGTCCTAGTATTGTAGATACAGTCATCCAAAGAAAAAAACGAGGAAAATAATACGTTTTAATTGATTCTAGCTTTCTAGTTTTAATATAAAAGAAAATCGACGCTAAAGCAATTAAACCATTCCACAGAATTGCCATTGGTTCTTGTAGATGAAGTCCTAAGAAGTCGAAATAAATTGTAGTTTGTTGATTCATCACTCAAAAGTAGTTAAAAAAATAAACAGAAAAATAGATTCATAAGCCCGAGAATGCTTTTAACTTTACAATAAATACACTTAAGACATGAAATTACCCTCCAAATATATGGAAGATGCAGTTGAACAACTTGCAACACTTCCGAGTATTGGTAAGCGAACAGCTTTGCGTTTAGTGTTGCAGCTATTAAATCGAAAACCGGAAGAGATAGAACGCTTTGCACAATCTTTCATTACGATGAAGGAAAAAGTAAAACATTGTACTTCTTGTGGGAATATTTCAGATTCAAATTTGTGTTTTGTTTGTGAAAATCCTCAACGTGTTCGTTCGATTGTTTGTGTAGTTGAAGATGTAAGGGATGTAATGGCGATAGAAGAAACATCATCCTATAAAGGAATATATCATGTGTTGGGTGGGATTATTTCACCAATGGATGGGGTGGGGCCTTCTGATTTGAATATTCCTTCGTTGGTTGAGAAAGCGGGAAGTGGTGAAGTAGAAGAGATAATATTTGCATTGAGTCCAACCATGGAAGGAGATACGACCAATTTTTATTTGTATAAAAAGTTGAAAGAATTTGATATCCGAATTACTACTCTGTCACGAGGAGTGACTGTTGGTAGTGAATTACATTATGCAGATGGATTGACTCTCGGAAGATCTATTGTAAATCGAACTGAGTTTAAGGTTTAAGGGTAGGATATTCAATCAGTTTTATATACGGTGAAGCGTAGTGATTGAAGTAAATTAAGAATATGCGATCAATTCATAATGTTTTATATAAGTTAATAGCTTTTCTAATACGCTTATTTTGTCCAATTAAGTATTGGTACTCAGTGGTTCATAAGGTTACGCAATTTACAAAGTATCTATTTATTAATTCAACGAATAAATTTCATGCAATAGAGCGTAGGAGAGCAGATCAAATCAATAAATTACTTTCTTTATTAACGCGTAGTCAGCGTGAGTTTCCAATTCCGTATACATTTGAGTCATTTGAATTGCCGAAATCAACGCAAGGAATTATCCTTTGTAGTGTACACTTACCGTTGGTAAAAGTTGCAGTTAAATCTTGTTTGGAACATGAAATATTAATTGATTATGCGTTAGTTGGCCGTGCAACGAAAGATTCAAAAATGGCCGTTTGGGGGATGAAAACGAAATTACCAACCTTAGTAAGAAATTCATATGTCTTAGTTAAAGCAAAAACTAGGTTGCAGCAAAATAAGACCATTTTATTGATGATTGATCAAAAAGATGGACAATATTCGCCAAATATGTTGAAGTTGTGTCAAAAATTGAATTCGCAGTTGTATTTTTTATTTTCCGAATTATCAGCACATGGTGAAATAATTACACGATACTTACCAGCACCTTATCCGAATTGTAATACACAGCAGGAAATAGAGGCTAATTTAAATTATTTGAGAAAAGAGTCGGATGAAATATTTAGGAGGTATGGATGAAGGGTATGATAGATTTAAAAGGTAGGTGAAATGAGATGATTTGAGTCATTTAGATGAGCCGTAATGCATTACGACTGTACTTGTGTGTCATTTAAACCAACCTCTTTTATAAAAAGCAAATAGTAAAATCCCTGTGATTAACACCATGATTCCCCAGCAGATGTAGTATCCGTATTTCATACTTAATTCGGGCATGTGATTGAAATTCATACCGTAGATTCCAGCGATAAAAGTTAAAGGAATAAATATTGAGCTAACAACTGTGAGTAATTTCATTACTTGATTCATACGTTGGCCTTGGACGGCAAAGTAAAGGTTTGAAAAACCATCAAGAATTTGTTTGTTATCATCTATTTCTTCTAGAACAGTTAAGCAATTGTCTTTGATTTCAGAAAAATAATAGTGATTGGATTTATCAATTAAAGGAGTAATAACTCTTTCTAAATGTGATGCGATTTCTTTAATTGGAAAAACTATTTTACGAAGTTCGATTAGTTTTCTTTTTTGAACTTCAATTTCTTTAAGAATGGAATTATCTGGATTGTTAATTAGATTATGTTCGATTTTTTCAATAGATTTTACGATGTCGTCTAATACTTCAAAGTAATTGTCGGTTATACTTTCCAGCATTCTGAAAAGTAGAAAATCTGGTCCTTTACTTCTTATTTTTCCACGTTTCTTTTCAATTCTATCACGAACATCTTCAAAATGTTCTGATTTTTTTGACTGAAATGAAATAAGGAAATTTTTACCCAGAATGAATGAAATTTGATCTTTATTCAAGAAAAAAGAATTTAGACCTTTGGATAATGCAGATCGAACTGTAAAATATAAATAATCAGGATATTCTTCAATTTTTGGTCTTTTCTCTGTTTTGTAAATACTTTCTATCGTTAGTTTGTCAATAGAAAGTGAATTAAATAATGTTTCTAACGAATCTTTACAGGTAATGGAATGAAAATTTAACCAATGGGTATCCTTAGGGTTTTTGTTTAAGATATCTTTGAAATGTTCAGAGAAAAACTTGGCTGAATTTGTGTCAATAGTAAATTCATTGAGATTGAACTGGTAAAGTTGACTTACGGCTTCCATATTATCTTGATTCGCGCATTAAACGTTCCAATTTATGAAGTGCATATTTATTACCTCGACTATAAAATGCTTTGTTGACCCTAGCTTTTTCTTGACCTGTTAAATGCCAAGTTAGTGAGATACGTTTTTTTTGTTCTTCTAATAAATTAAAAGAAATAAAATTCACTGGGAAACCTATTTTGTGAACTGCATATCGCATTAATGTTTCTTGGTCGAAATCTTGCGTTTTAGGGAAGTTGTCGTACATGTTTCCGAAAGGCATAGTGAATTTGTTAATCAACGAAACATTTTTCACGACATCTCCACGTAATAGTTTTTTAGTATCACGAATTTGAAGTATAATCACACCGCTTGTGTTTTCTTTAATCCATTTACGCATAGAATACATGATTTCCATAGTTAATTTTCCTCCATAATTATCACGAAGACCAGCATCCATAATATGCATTGTTGGAGTAGTAGGCATGGTAACCATCGGTAAAACGAAAGGGAAGGTAGCACTCATACGCATTATTGAGCTAAATCTTAGGTCGTTTGTTGAATTATTATTAAAATATGATTGGTAATCAATGTATTCATAGGATGATGTAAGTCCAGAGTTGGTTTTTTTACCTACACAAAGAAAGGACATGTTATGTGTTGAAATTAATAATCTTCTTCCATTATTTACAATTGTTGGTGTAAAGAACATTGTAGGTACTAATGCATTTTCTTCAGGTTTTTTAAAGTAGGAAAGTGGAACATTCATTGTGTTGTTTGTATTCTCATGCAATTGTTGTTCAAAGGCATAACCACGATCTTTTGTGTAAATGTTATTCCCTAATTTTATTCGGTCTCTATAAAATAAATCATTTGAATAAGCAGCGAAAATTAGTTTATTTAATAAGTCTTTTGAGATGTTCTTTTGATAGTTTTCATTAAAACGATTTGTTGTATTGTGAAGTTTATCTTCTAGTAATAAACTTCTAAAGTAGGACGCGCCAACCATTCCTCCTGATGCACCAGTTATTGTATGGATATGTTTTGAAATTCTTCCGTCGAAACGTTTGTCTACTTTTTGAAGTACAGAAAAAGTCCAAACAGCGCTACGTGAACCACCTCCAGAAGTCATTACAAGAATCATTTTTGGTTTTTTCTGACCTGTTGCTTTTTTCCAGTTATTTAACACATGAATGTATTTTTCTCTTGCTGCGATAACTTTTTCTTTTTCAAGGTTTAGTTCTGTTATAGTTTCAATATTAAAAGGGACTAATTTGTCAGGTTTGTAAGATAAACCATATCCATAGCTAGTGTATTGAAACCAAGAGGTAGTTGAGCTTAAATAATTCATTAGAATTACTAAAATGATAATAATTGCTTGCGTCCAATAACCAAACCAAGATCTAAAAGCACTAAAAAGCATAAGTATAATTGTCAAGAGCATAACAAAACTCATAGCAGCAGGAACTTCAAAAAATGGAGAATTTCTAAAAACACCAATAAAAACAAATGCAACGATGGTAACTATTTCAAAGAAAGAAGAATTGATTCTGTTTCGTGAAAAAACTCTTTTTAATAAAAGTTTATCATAGTGTTTAATAGATCTACTTTTTCTCCAATAAAAGAGTGTGACCATGTAGATAAATGTTCTATCTTTTTGGTATTTGAAATAATCCGTCCAATGAATATTATTGTGAAGAATTGATCCTACCCCTTCTTCAATTTTCTCTTCCTCGGTTGATTTACCTAGTAATTTATATACATCTTTATTAACTGGGAAAAAGTAAAGTAATGCAATCGAAATGAATAAAGTAAATCCACCTATGTAGGAAAAAATGTATCCATAAATATCTGCATCAGTAGCAAATTCTTCAGTTCTTTGGAAGTTGATAAAACGGTAAATAAAATAGATGTTGAATATGATCGGAAGGATGGAGTTGTTAAAGCAAAAACGGATGAAAGGTCTGGAGAGGGTTGCTAGAAACGCATACTTTGTTCCGAGTTTCATATAACTGTATGTGTTGAAAGCCATCGTAAAACCACCGATAGCGAATCCCATCAAAGCAAACGATACCCATCCAATTTCACCATTGTATTCAGGTGAGTAGAAAAGAAACGGGATGCCGTATGAAAAACCAATTTTATCTGTAATAATTAGGAATAAAAATATCCAAAATGAGAGCGCGAACAAATTATACTTTAAGTGACCAAAAAGTAATTGAATTGGAAAAAACGAGCGTAAGAAAAATAATATTTTACCTAAAATGGTGTTAGTGAACATTTAATAAGGGGATATTTTATTGTACTAAAATTAAATATAGTCAAAAAAAAGTAGAACACTTGTTCATTTTCGGGAAAAATAACGAATTAACCATTTTTCGCTTCGAACCAGAGCCATAAGGGATCATTTGGAACAGGAGCAATCACTTTGATTCTTTCTTTTGTTGTTGGGTGATCAAATTCAAGGGAGCGTGCATGAAGGTGTATTGATCCATCATGATTTGAACGCTTCGCTCCGTACTTTAAGTCACCCTTTATAATGCATTTTATGTTAGAGAGTTGTGCTCGTATTTGGTGATGTCTTCCTGTCTCTAGATTTACTTCCAATAAGTGATATTTATCAGAAGAGTTTAGCAGTTTGTAATGCAGTATTGCTTTTTTTGAGCCGTTTACTTCTTTGTTGTGAACGTATGATTTGTTTTGTTTTTCGTTTTTTAGTAAGTAGTTTTCTAGCTTACCTTGTTTTTGTTCGGGTTTATTTTCGACAACAGCCCAGTAGACTTTGTTTGTTTCGTGTGTTTTAAATTGTTCGTTTAAGCGAGATAATGCTTTACTTGTTTTAGCAAATACAACAGCTCCACTCGTTGGGCGGTCAAGTCGGTGAACTACACCACAAAACACATTCCCTGGTTTGTCGTATTTGATTTTCAGGAATTCCTTGATTTTATCAGGCATTGTAGTGTCGCCCGTTTTATCGCCTTGAACAATCTCGGAAGGTTTTTTATTTACGACAATGACATGGTTGTCTTCGTAGAGGACTTCAATTTCTGGTAAAAGCGTGCTTCCTTGTATCATTTTAAGAGTGGAAAGTAGAAAAAGAGTAAAGTTAAAAGTCCAAAGTATAATGTTAAAAGTCTAAAGTTTTATTTTGTAAAGCTAGAACTTTTGACTTTCGACTTTCAACTTTTTTCTCCATTAATATTGTTCGTTTTTATTTGGGAAATCACCTGATTTTACATCGGAAATATATGCCTGAAAAGAGGAATACATTTGTTCGTAAAGGTTGTTGTATTTACGTAAAAAACGTGGGCTAAATTCGTTGTTGATGCCGAGCATATCGTGAACTACTAGTACTTGTCCGTCGACACCGTTGCCAGCACCGATACCGATGATTGGAATGGAGACAGACTTAGCAACAAGTTCAGCGAGTTGTGCTGGGATTTTTTCTAGTACGATTGCGAAGCAACCTGCTTCCTCTAATAATTTCGCGTCATTTATCAATCTATTTGCTTCATCTTCTTCTTTAGCTCGAACAACGTAAGTTCCAAATTTATAGATAGATTGAGGTGTTAACCCTAAGTGACCCATTACGGGTATTCCTGCAGTCAAAATACGTTTGATTGATTCGATAATTTCTTCACCACCTTCCATTTTTACGGAGTGACCACCTGTTTCTTTCATGATGCGAATTGCATTTGAAAGCGCTTCTTTGGAGTTACCTTGGTAGGAACCAAATGGCATATCTACGACAACTAATGCACGTTCTACAGCTCGAACAACGGATGAAGCGTGGTAGATCATTTGGTCGAGTGTAATAGGTAAAGTCGTTTCATGACCAGCCATGACATTGGAAGCAGAATCACCTACTAAAATGACATCGATTCCTGATGCGTCAATGATTCTCGCCATCGAGAAATCGTATCCAGTAAGCATGGAAATTTTTTCGCCACGATTTTTCATTTCTTGAAGTACGTGGGTGGTAACTTTTTTTACGTCTTTGTGTACTGACATGGGAGGTAATGATTCAATTGTTTAATGTGTAAATGTAACAATTTTCCACCTTTTTTGCATTGCCCAAAAAAGGTGGAGCCAAAAAAGTCTAGGCCTCTAGAATGTTTTAATTGAAAATTACGTTTCATTTCACTGTCTTCACCCAAACTCACAAACGCTTTTAGCTGATTTTAAAGTAAAATCAGAAGGCTGTGTTCAAACATGGGTTTGACTATGTTTCATTCCACTTATTTTCTACTTAAGCATTCTAAATGGCCAATTTGTCGTTACATAAATTAAAATAAATCTCAAAAAATATTGTTTTTCATTTTACATGATTTTTTTGTAAATTAGTAGTATGAGACATTCGCTTGGGATACGAATTATTGGTTTGTTACTTTTTGTTTTGTGCGTATCAAGTACGTATGGGCAGGATCGTAGTTTGAATAAATTAAGTTTATTGTATTCTCAGGGTAATTATCGGTTGACTTATTGGAATGCAGATAAGTTGGTAAATAATCCAGATTATGATACGTCCTTAATCCCACGTTATTATCGTGCGATTTCCTTGTTGCGCTTGGAAAATAAGTTTTTATTTAAGCGTCGGAATCCTTCTCCTTGGGTAGAGGGAGGTAATTTATTGAAAGAACTTAAGCTAATACCTGAGAGTAAATTTCTTTTTGTGAAACACAAAGATGAGATTTCTGCCTTACGTTTTTATTTGCTAGACGAATTAGAGAAATACAAAGTTAAGAAAAACAAAGAGTCCTACCGTAAATTAAAAGAGGTTCTTGTTGGTTTATTTGAAGGTTTACCTTATTCAGAGCAACGAACTATTTCGACACCAAAAAAATCGGAAGTTGTCCCTGCTGATCGTGAGTTAGTCGTCGAGATTGCGCAGCAGCATATTGGGGTTCCTTATGTATTTGGTGGTGTAACTCCAGAAGGGTTTGATTGTAGTGGATTTACATGTTTTGTATTGCAAAAAGCAAATGTACAAGTAGGTCGTAGTTCTCGCGATCAATTTGCTACCTGTCGTAAGTTAGAAAAAGACGAAGTTACCAAAGGAGATTTGGTGTTTTTTAATAGTGGTTCGGATGAGGTAACGCATGTTGGAATCATCATTTCCGAAAAAGGTGAACCTTTAAAAATGATACATGCAAGTACTTCGAAGGGAGTGATTATTTCAGAGATTGAGAGTTCAGAGTATTGGATGAAGAAGTTACATGGATTTGGGAGTGTGTTTTAAATTTTTAATATGAACCAACCTCAAAAACCAACCTCCTACTGCGATGCCGTTTCTCGTATGGAAGCAGATAATTTGCACAAAATATACCACGATACTGCGTATGGTTTTCCGATTATGGATGACAACGAGTTGTTTGAGCGTTTGGTGTTAGAGATTAACCAAGCGGGATTGAGTTGGAATACCATTTTACAAAAGCAACAAAATTTCAAAAAGGCTTATAGTCAGTTTGAGGTACAAGTGGTTGCTAATTATGGAGAGGAGGATGTTGCGCGTTTGTTACAAGATTCAGGAATAATTCGCAATCGGTTAAAAGTACATGCTGCGATACATAATGCACAAGTGATTTTGCAGCTCCAAGACTCGTATGGTTCGTTTAGTGCTTGGTTGGACCATTATCATCCATTGGTGTTAAAGGATTGGATGAAGTTGTTCAAAAAGACCTTTAAATTTACAGGAGGGGAGATTGTGAATGAATTCTTGATGAGTATTGGGTATTTGGATGGGAGTCATGTGGATGGGTGTTTGATACGAGCTGAGGTGATTGCGGCAGGGCCGAGGTTTTTGGATTTGAAGGAGGATAGAGAAGGGTAGTTGGGGTTTTACCATTAAGTAATTAAGGGGGGGAATTGGGATGAAGTGAAATAAGGGAAATTTAGAATGGCTTTGCCATAAAGAGATGTTGTTACCATTGAGAAATTAAGGGGGAAGATTTGGATGAAGTGAAATAAGGGGAATTTAGAATGGATTTGCCATAAAGAGATGTGGTTTACCATTGAGAAATTAAGAAATCAAGAGTTGTAGATAGAAAAATAAATAAAGGAGTACATTTAGAATGGCTAGCCATTAGGATAGAAAACTTAATGAAGCAATATATTTAATACGTTTAATCGTCCTAAATTTCTTAGTGGTGAATCTCGCTCACCTATAATTTGACTATTTTTGTTCAATGAGTTCAAGTCTTAACATTGCAGTTGTAGGTGGAGGTGCTGCAGGATTTTTTGCGGCGATTTCTGCGAAAGAACATCATCCGAATGCACAGGTAACCATTTACGAAAAGTCGAATAAGGTATTAGCGAAAGTGAAGGTTTCTGGTGGTGGGAGATGTAATGTTACGCATGCTTGTTTTGATAATAAAGAACTTTCAAAATTTTATCCGAGAGGAACGAATCAACTACGTAAAGCATTTGAGCAATTTAATGCACAATCGACAATCGATTGGTTTAAAAAACGAGGAGTTGCACTTGAGACCTTACCCGATAATTGTATTTTCCCTAAATCCAATAGTTCACAAACGATTATTGATTGCTTTGAGTTTGAGGCGAAGCGTTTGGGGGTGCGTGTTCAACAACAAACACCCATTAACGATATTCAATTTGAAAACGGACGTTTTGTGTTGAAATCGCTTGAGCAAGAAATTTTCGCGGATCGCGTGATTTATACTACGGGTGGTCAACCCAAGGCGGATTCCCTTCGTTGGGCAGAAAAGTTTGGACATACGATCGTTCAACCTGTACCATCACTTTTTACGTTTAACATGCCAAATGAGCCCATTCGATCCTTGATGGGAATTGTCGTTGAACCAGCGTTGGTGCGCGTAGAAAAAACAAAATTGGAAGCAGATGGTCCTTTGTTGGTTACCCATTGGGGGATGAGTGGACCTGCAATCTTGAAATTATCTGCCTTTGGAGCACGAATTTTAGCCGAAAACAATTACGATTTTGCTGTTTTGGTTAATTGGTTGCATACTAAAAAAGAGGATGCATTGCGCCAAGAACTGGAACGTGTCAAAGAAACGAATGCAGATAAGAAAATCAGTAATTACAATCCTTTTGGTCTATCTAGTCGTTTATGGGAATATTTAGTTGAAAAATCAGCAATTTCCGTCGATGCACGTTGGAAGGAAGTCACAGGGAAAGCGTTTAATAAATTGGTAAACACCTTGTTAAATGATCGTTACGAGGTTAAAGGTAAAACCACTTTTAAGGAAGAATTTGTTACCGCTGGCGGAATTTCATTGGATGGAGTTGATTTTAAAATCATGGAAAGTCGTCATCAACCCGGGTTGTTTTTTGCAGGCGAAGTGTTGGATGTGGATGGGGTTACTGGAGGGTTTAACTTTCAGGCAGCATGGACAACGGGATGGATAGCTGGGAAAAATGGTTAAATTAATTTGTTTAGTTTTTTGTTATTTATTATTTTTAACTAACTAATAATTAAATGAAAAATTATGAATTTAAGAAGACAAAAAACGTTATTTATTCTTTCATTACTAATGGTTGGAATTTTCACTTTTTCATCGTGTAAAAAAACAACAACCACTACAAATTCAATAACATCAACAACGTGTCCTCAAGATGGCATGTTTAAAGCTACAGGTTTTAGTTCTTGTACAGTTACAGCAACCAATATGGCAGGGATTTACATGTTAATTACCATACAAAGTGGTAGTACTTTAACATCCAATTTTAAGCAAATGTTATTTACAGTACCTATTCCATCTGCAGTAGGAGAAATACAGCTTGGAGGATCTTCTTTTTCGTCTTGGGCAGCAACTTATGGTGAAGGTTCAACTATGTATAATACAGATGAAACTAATACAGGTGTGTTTAATGTTACATCGTTAGATTTAACAGCTAAAAAAATGTCAGGAACTTTTTCATTTACAGGTGTTTCGAAACCTAGTGGCAATCTGAAATCGATTACTAATGGTACATTTACGAATGTTACTTGGTAAAAAAGAATGTATATAAATTTAGTGGCGATGTTAATTGTCACTTAATTTTAATATTTAATATTCCAACCAAACTACTTTGAATCAATAATTCATTGTCCATCGGGTAAATACCATCAATGGCAATCGAGGTGATTTTGGTGTTCATTCGCGTGTTTTTGTCTAAATCACGGTTTAATTCTTTTTCAACAAGAGCTTTGTTGTTTTTTAAGTCATTTTTCAGGTCGTAGATTGCAGCTTCGCGAATTTTATTGGTAATCAAATCATCGAAGAGCCATGCGGCACTTTTTAGAAGTTTGTTTTTAGTATCAATGTCGAATGAAAGGTCAGGAAACGAAATAACTTGATTTTCTTTGTCAAATGTTGGTGTTCCCACAAAATAAAGTATTCCGCTACGTTTTCCGGAGAAATGCACTTTGAAGGAAAGTTGTTTGTTAGCTGCGCCTAAAATTTTCATGGAATCCAAAATAATTTTTTCATTTTTCAATAAAATCTCTTTACCGTTTATGTTTTTACTTAATAAGTTATTGATTGCTTGGTAACTTCCGTTGATATCTAAATGTATGGAGAAACCACTGTTTTTTTCTTTGTTGTTACTCAGGTTTGGAAGTGGTGGAATCGGAGTGTTTTTTGTTTCGAGTAACACTTTCGGAAAAGCAGAGATTGAAACTATTAGGTTTAGTTTGTTTTTGGAGAATTCAGGATTCGAGATGCTTAATGAACTAGGGTTGAGTGAAAAATATCCCATGTCAGCAATGGAGATTGGAGTGTTTAATTGTTTCCAAATATCTGTGACTTGTTTTTTGACATCCGTATCTGCGATTTTCTTGTCGATGTCTTTGGTTACATCTTTCAAGGCTTTCGCCATTTCTTCTTCCAATTTTTTAGTTGCATCGACTTTAAAAACAGTAATTTGACATTTGTCGATGTTTTCAATTTCTTTGACTTCGGTTTTCGCTTGAAGTTGGTAATTGTTTGCAATCGAAAGCGCTGTTGACGTACTCACTTTGATTTTACGCATCGGTTCGCCTACACCACAACTCGCATAAATTCTTGGTGTAATGCAGTGATCCTCGTCGGTGAACATACCTGTGCATTTCGGGCAGTAATTCAGTTTAATCGCATATTTCCCAGAAAGTTCGAGTAGTAAATTATTGTCTTTACCATCAAATTCTAAGGGGTTTCGTTCTAATTTATACCAAAAACTAATGCCTTCACATTGTTTTTTCTCATCTTCGAATGTTTTAGGTGTTTGTTTTTCGGCTTCTTTGAGGTAGGAGGTAAGGTCAACCTGAATCGGAACATTGATTTCAGATTTTTCTTGTTTTACAACAGGTTCAACAGTTTGTATAGCAGGTGCATTTGGTTGAATCGTACCGCAACTGAATAGGGTAACAAGTAAAATAAATAGGATTAAATTCTTCATTTGATATTTCGAGTCTTTTTGTCTTCCCCCTTTGAAGGGGGACCGAGGGGGATGACATTTATTTAATAAAAAAACTCTCCAATCTTAACGAAAGGAGAGTATGTTATTTTAAATTACTTATTTGAATTTATGCTTTTACAAGTAAAGACTCAATCGCGTGATTAAACGTTTCACTTGGACGTAAAGCTTTCGCAGCTAACTCTGTATTTGGGTAGTAGTAACCACCGATGTTTACAGCTTGACCTTGAACTTCGTTTAATTCATTTAAAATTGTTTCTTTGTTTGCTTCTAATTCAGCAGCCAATCCTTTGAAAGAAGCACTGATTTCAGCATCATCACAGTTTGCTAATTCTTCTGCCCAGAATAACGCCAAGTAGAAGTGAGAACCTCTGTTGTCTAATTCTTTCACGTTTTTAGAAGGAGATTTATCTTCCAATAACAAACGAGCAGTTGCTTTGTCTAATGTTTGACTTAATACAGCTGCTTTCGGGTTGTTGTAGGTATTTCCTAGGTGTTCTAACGAAACCGCCAATGCTAAAAATTCACCTAACGAATCCCAACGTAAATGGTTTTCTTCTAAGAATTGTTCCACGTGTTTTGGAGCAGATCCACCCGCACCAGTTTCGAATAAACCACCACCATTCATTAAAGGAACGATCGAAAGCATTTTAGCACTTGTACCAACTTCTAAGATTGGGAATAAATCGGTTAAGTAATCACGTAATACGTTACCTGTTACAGAGTTTGTATTTTCTCCCGCTTTCACTTTTTTCAAGGAATAAAGAGTTGCTTCTGTTGGAGATAAAATTTGAATATCTAAACCAGTGGTATCGTAGTCTTTCAAGTATTTTTGCACTTTCGCAATGATTTGTCTGTCGTGTGCACGTGATTCATCTAACCAGAAAATAGTAGGCCATTGTGTAGCTTTTGCACGGTTAACCGCTAATTTTACCCAGTCTTGGATCGGAGCATCTTTTACTTGACATGCTCTCCAGATGTCACCAGCTTCTACTTCGCTGCTCATTAATACCGTTCCGTTTTCAGCAACCACTTTCACAACACCATCCGCTTTGATTTCGAATGTTTTGTCGTGTGAACCATATTCTTCCGCTTTTTGCGCCATCAAACCGATGTTAGAAACCGTTCCCATCGTTCTTGGGTCGAATGCTCCATTTTCTCTACAGAAATTCACCGTTGCATCGTACACTCCAGCATAACTAGAATCTGGAATAACGATTAAGGTATCTTGTAATTTTCCTTCTTTGTTCCACATTTGACCAGAAGTACGGATCATTGCAGGAACAGAAGCATCGATAATCACATCTGAAGGAACGTGTAGGTTCGTAATTCCTTTTTCAGAATTTACCATTGCGATTGCTGGACCATTTGCAAAAGCCGCTTCGATATCTGCTTCGATATCCGCGTGACCTTTCACTTTGTCTAATAAGTCTGCTAATCCGTTATTTACATTAACACCAAGTTCTTTGATTTTCGCGGCGTGTTTAATGAAAACATCAGCAAAATATACTTTTACGATATGACCAAAGATCACAGGATCAGAAACCTTCATCATTGTAGCTTTCATGTGAACAGAAAACAAGATGTTGTTTGCTTTAGCGTATGCTACTTGTTCTGCTAAAAATGCGTTTAACGCTTTCACGCTCATATGTGTTGCATCGATAATTTCACCAGCGATTAGTCCTAAGTTCGCTTTCAACGTTTCTTTCGAACCGTCTTTTCCTTCAAATTCGATGTTTACTTTAGTAGGGTTTTCAATCAATACAGATTGTTCGTTTGCTCTAAAATCACCAGAAGTCATTGTAGCCACTTTCGTTTTTGAGTCTTTGCTCCAAGCACCCATAGAATGAGGGTTTTGGCGTGCATATTCTTTCACAGCGAATGGCGCTCTACGGTCAGAGTTTCCTTCACGAATAACCGGGTTCACAGCACTCCCTTTGATTTTGTCGTAGGTAGTACGAACAGATTTT
Source organism: Flavobacteriia bacterium (assembly GCA_947455255.1). Lineage (GTDB taxonomy): Bacteria > Bacteroidota > Bacteroidia > Flavobacteriales_D > Crocinitomicaceae > CANHVK01. Next base: position 20,266 of record CANGOA010000044.1, read on the forward strand.
TCTTCGTCAGTTTGAGGGTCAACAGGGTAGTTAGGAATTGCAAAACCAGCAGCTTGTAATTCTTTCACTGCAGCTACAAGCTGAGGAACAGAAGCACTGATGTTTGGAAGTTTGATAATATTTGCCTCAGGTTGGTTTACCAATTGACCAAGTTCAGTCAAGGCATCATTTACTTGTTGATCAGCATTTAAATACGTTGGGAAACTAGCTAGGATACGCGCTGCTAAAGAGATATCTCTCGTTTCTACATCTACTCCTGCAGAGGAAAGAAATGCTTTCACG
>CANGOA010000045.1 GCA_947455255.1 Flavobacteriia bacterium
AGTGTGAAAGATACTGGAATTGGAATTGACAAAGAGAACGCTACTAAGATGTTTGAAAGTTTTACGCAAGCTTCTGACAGCATAACACGTAAATATGGGGGTACAGGATTAGGATTGAGTATTGTGAAGCAATTGGTAGAACTACATGGAGGTACAATTCACGTAGAAAGTGAGTTAGGGAAAGGTTCCGAATTCTATTTTTCCATACCCTATGTGATTTCGGAAGAACCTCTACATACAAATGAAAATACAAATACTATTTCAACTAATTCATTAGATGCCATTAAAAATCACACATTCAGCATCTTATTAGTGGAAGACATCCTATTCAACCGAATTGTAGCTATTGAAACAATGCTAGAATGGGGAATTCAATTTGAAATCATTGAAGCTGAAAATGGTGTTGAAGCAATTGAAGCACTAAAGAAGAGAGACTTTGATTTAATCTTGATGGATATTCAAATGCCCGAAATGGATGGTCATACTGCAACAAAGAAAATTAGAACCGAATTTAATGAACCTAAATGTAAAACACCAATTATTGCAATGTCGGCACATGCAGCAAAATCCGACATAGAATTTAGTAAACAAAATGGGATGGATGATTACATAACCAAACCTTTTAACCCGAATGAATTTCACGATATCGTTATCCATCAATTATTGAAAGGTAGAAATATTGAAAGCATAGCAATCACTTCTAATAATGAAAATAATATTCAAACGAAACTAACTAAATCAAACATCACTTCCGGTCTAGTCAATATTGAATACATTATTGATTTTACAAAAGGAAACAAAGAACGAATGGTCAAAATGATTAACATGTATTTGGAAACCACCCCGGATGAAATGAATAAAATACAAGCGTTATATCAAGTTAAGGAATATGATGAATTAGGAACGTTGGTACATTCATTCAAATCGAAATTTACATATATGGGAATGCCTTCATTAAGTCAACTTTCCAAAGAAATAGAATATAATGTCAAAAATCGTTTAAACTTACAAGAGACAGAAAGTTTAATCCGTGAATTAATTGAAAAAAGTAACATTTCATTCACAGAATTGAAGCAGTATTTGGAAAATTAATTTTTTAGCAATTTTTAATCCTCTCCATTAAAATTCTGGATTAAGAACTTTTAACACCAACCATTCCACTAATTGAATCGTATTTTCTTTATTCAAATCAAATATAATCTCCTGTTTATTTTCATCGTGAATCTGAACTTTAAGCTGCTCAGAAGATGTAAAACTCAAATGATTTAATGCTATTTTATTCAAAACAAACGTATTTTTAAAGTAATTCAATAGATAGTTTGATTCTTTAAAAAAGTAAAAATAATTAGTATTTATACGTATATTATTAATTATCAATCCTATCCATACATAAATATACAAAAAAAATCAAAATAACCTTTAATTAAAGGGGTATTTAATAAATGTTATATAATTAGGCTCTTTCTTATATTATTGAATTCTAAAATAATACACCGTACAAACCCATGATAAATTCAGATAACGAAAAATCCATAAAAAAAGAAAAATCACTCGAAATACAACTACTTGCTAAACGAATAAAAGAATTGCGAAAAAAAGCTGGTTACACCAGTTACGAACTTTTTGCTTATGACAATGACATTACACGTTCACAATGGGGAAGGTATGAGCGTGGGGAAGACATACGTTTTACTAGTTTAATAAAAGCATGTAAAGCCTTAAATGTAACGTTAGCAGAATTCTTTTCAGAAGGGTTTACTCCTGAGAATTAATCTTCAGAATTCATTACTTTTAGTACTAACCATTCCACTATGGAGGCAGCGTTATCTTTGGTAAGTTCTAACTTCACTTCTTGCCCTTTTTCATCTTGTATCGTTATGAACGTACTAGCTACAGTTGGATTAAAATTTAATAATTCTCGCATCAACATTATTTTCCTTCTTTATTCTCAAGTTTGTTTAACAATTCTTGCATTTTTGCTTCTTTCTCCTTGTGCTCATTAATCACAAAACGTTGAGCGATGTATTCTCTTATTTTTCCTTTTTCATCTCGTACAGGTGCAATAATTGCATCTACCCAATAGAAAGAACCATCTTTTGCTAAGTTTTTCACTTCGCCTCTCCAAATTTTACCAGAAGAAATCGTTCTCCATAAATCTTCAAAGGCAGAAGCTGGCATATCTGGGTGTCGAAGTATTCTATGGTTTTTACCCATCACTTCTTCACGGGAATATTTCGCCCATTTACAGAATTCATCATTTACATAGGTAATATTTCCTTGCACATCCGTTTTTGAAACAATCGCAATACTATTGATGATGTTGTTTTGCGCATTCATCTCGTTCATAACGGTATTCATTTGCTCTTGCGTAGCTGTCATCTCTTCAATGTTCTGACGAATTTCTTCTTCAGCAGCCTTCATTTCTTCCACCATCTGGTTAGTATGTTCTTCTTGATCCTTCATATCCGTGATCAAATAACGAACAGCCATGTATTCTACCGGTTTTCCATTTTCCCCAATCACAGGCGAAATGGTAGCTTGTACCCAATAATGCGACCCATCTTTTTTCTTGTTTTTTACCTGACCAGTCCAGATATTTCCAGAACTAATCGTTCTCCAAACTTCTTCAAACGCTGCAGCTGGCATGTCTGGATGACGCACAATATTGTGGTTTTGACCTAACAACTCTTCACGGGTATATTGCGCAACGTCACAAAACATATCGTTGACATACGTAATATATCCTCTCAAATCCGTTTTGGAAACAATCGCTGTAGCATTAATAATTGCTAATTGCGCATCAAATTCTGCTTGAATTTTATTTTTTTGATCTTCAAATTCCTCTTGCAGTGCTTGTGCTTCTTTCTCTTTTTCTTCTGCAGTTACTAAAGCTTGTTTCATTGCTCTTTGCGCGCGCTCCATCTCTTCTTGGGTCGCTTGCATTTCTTCCATGTTCTGACGAATCTCTTCCTCTTGCGCTTTTAATGCTTCTGCTTGTTCTTGTGAATCCGCTAATAATTTCTTAGTGCGATCATTCACTTTTACATTCGCAACTGCACCTGCAATAGTTTCTCCTAGTTTAGAAACAAAATCAATCACATATTGCTCTAATTCTACAAAAGATGCGATTTCAATTGCTCCTACTACTTTTTCATTGTTAATTAAAGGAACAATCAATAAACTTTTCGGTAAAGATTCTCCAACCCCCGAAGTGATTTTCACATAATTTTCAGGAATTTCCGTAAAATACAAAGTATCTCTATCGTGCCAAGCTTGACCTATTAAACCTTCTTTGAAACGATATACTTTTGCTTCTTCTAAATAACGTTTTTTCTCATACGCATATACCGCTTTCACTTCCATGAAATGGTCGTTCTCATTTTCATCGTTAACTATGAATAAATATCCTTGGTTTACTCCTAAATATTTAATCAAACTTCCCAAGACATTATCATAGAAATATTCAATATCGTCGGTAGAACGAACAATATCCACGAACTTAGCAAATCCTTCCGTTGACCAATTACGCTTCGCTTCTTCGTCTGCCACACGTCTTAAATTATCGCGCATTTCCATTAACGAATTCGCTAATTTTCCATTGTTTTCAAAGACTTCAATGTGCGTATCTAATTTTCCTTTCCCAATGGATTCAGCAAACGAACTAGCGGCATCAATGTTTGTTCCTAAATTATTGACCGCTAACGCAATCTCTCCAATTTCATCTTGAGAATTTGCTTTAATCGCTTCTGGAAGTTCTCCTTTAGCCAATCGTTTCACATAATCCGTAATCGCTACAATCGGATTCAAATTACGGCGTAAATAAATGTAGGTAAACAAGATTAGAGACACATTTGTTAATAATAATAAGATCATTAATTTCACGAAGGAATTTTTCCCTTGATCTGCTCTACTAATTAATAAATCTAATAAATCTTGATTGTGTTTTAAAGGTGGATTATTTTTAAAAAGAAATTGAAGTTTATCAAATCCTTTTTGAAAATCAGGATTAATGACAGCAACTTTTGTTTTTGCTTTAGAAGTATCTACTTTATTAATGTATATGTATTTATCCAATTCTAAAAGCGAAGGCAAATGGGATTCTATCGTCTTATCTAGCGTTACGATTTCAGCGATTTCATTTTTGATACTTGTTTCAGTAACTGGATTAAGTGTAATATTTTCCTTAGAATCAAAGAAAGTACCACCATCCAAAATCATCTTCAAGTTGTTTTTATGTACGAGGGATAATTCTTGTAGCGTAGCTTTTAGTTTCTCCGCTTCTTCCTTATTGTCTTCAAAATACAATTTATGGATCCCTAGTTCAATTTCTTGTTGAATTACACGGTTTTTACCTGCAATATCAATAACAACAGAATCACTTTTCAGGGTACTATTAAACCAAAAATTTAATAAATAAGAAGTGGATACTGTAATCGTTATAATCCCAAAAACAACGGAGAACTTTCTGCTGATTTTTTTATTTAAATTTTCAAACATATTACAAATTAATTTAAATCCAATTTGTTTCAAATTTACAGACCCTAACCTTTTAAAAACATGACAATAATCAGTTTTTTAAAACAAGATGAAAGTTGGGTTTTACAAAGAAGCTATTGTATTTTGAACTGTATCTAATTGATCCTTAGAAGAGATGACAAGGTGCTTGATATGAAGGTGATTCTCTTTTAAATAAACTTCTAATTCAAGCGCTTTTTCTGTCGAATCCAGAATTATTAAATCCGGTTCAAGAAATAGTAAAGGGATCAATGAAGGAATAGAATCAAATGTAATTATTTTATTATCAAGTCTTAAGCTACTGATTAAATCAATCATTAATTGACTTTCAGATTCCAAAACGACAACAAAATTATTCGTTAGTTTCATGGAGAATTTTTGAATCTAATTTACATCATTCCATCTCCAAGTGACAAACTAAAAGCACTTGTAAAAAACAACTAATATTAGTAAAAAACAACTGAGATTTGTACTATTTGGGATAGTTGTCATTTTTTTGGAAATCAAATAGTTGTAGGTTTGTTAATCCAAAGAAATGAAACTAATTTAAATGACTACCTCTACACAAGAAGTCCCTATTTTAAGCGAAAAAATCAGATTACTTCGTGAAAGCAAAGGGTATACGCAAGAGTATTTAGCAAATCAATTAAACATCAGTCAACAAGCATATTCTCAAATTGAAAAAAATCCACATAAAATAAGTATCAAACGATTGAATGAGGTATCTAACGTTTTGAAAATCCCAATAAATGAACTTCTATCCACCAATAAAATAGAAATTTTCGATCCAAAGGATGAGAATAATACGAATAAATACGTATTAACTAATTTAGAAGAAAATAGGATTTTTGATCGCATAATTAGTGAATTAAAAGAGGAAATAATTTTTTTAAGATCATTAATAATTACGTTGAATAAATAATTACATCAAAACATTTTAAAGATTAATCAATAAAATTTAACTATTAAGCGAATAAATTTTCATAAATGTTTGACGTAAACTAAATTGAATAAAACAATTCAAAATGCTATTAAACAATTCAATTTTAAAAGAAAACATTCGAAAATTTAGAATAGAAATAGGTTATTCTCAAGAATACATGGCTAGCTTACTGGGAATTAGTCAACAAGCCTATTCTCACATCGAAAAAAATCCTGAAAACACAAGTTTTGAAAGATTACGTAAAATTGCTGATATTTTGGATGTTGCCCTCGTTGAATTAATTGACCAACCATTAAATGAACTTTCGATAAAAGCATTAAACGAATTAAGCGAAAAAAATAATTTAGAAAACGTCCATAATGAAAGCTTTGAAAGAATTATTCGTGAACTCAAAGAAGAAATCGTTTTTTTAAGAAAATTAATTTCTGTGCAAATATCCTCCAATTCTTCCGCCAAACTAGAGGATTGAGAAGCTTATGAAGGTTAGAATAACTACAAATAAAACCTCTTAATCTTGAATTAAATATTCCATTTCAAAACTAAAGGTAGTCCCTATTCCTTCTTGGCTTTTCACAATAATCTCACTTCCGTGTAGTTCTACTAACTGTTTGACGATGCTTAATCCGAGTCCAGTACCTCCATGTTTACGTGTAGTGCTATCCGTAGCCTGCGTAAAGCTATCGAAAATTTTATCTATCTTATCTTGTGGAATTCCTATTCCAGTATCTTTTACCTCAAATAGATAACTGCAAATGTTACTCGTATTTTGTTTCTGTGTGATGATTAATTCTACTTTTCCATTCGTGGTAAATTTCACAGAATTTGAAATTAAATTCAATAAAATTTGGTATAAACGTGTTGGATCTCCTACCACTTGCGGAAATGAAATTGTACTTGTCTTTAGGTGGAAGGTAGTTTGATTGTCTTTCGCCTTTTCTATACACACCTGCATCACTTGGTTTGCTATTTCCACTAACGAAAAAGGAATGGATTCCAATTCAATTTTTCCAGCTTCAATTTTAGAGAAATCAAGAATGTCATTGATGATAACCAATAAATTGGAAGCATTTACCTTCACATAAGATAAGTATTGTTCTTGTTTTTCAGTTGTTTGTGATTTTAGTAATAGATTCGTAAAACCAATGATTGAATTCATCGGAGTACGAATTTCATGACTCATATTTGCTAGAAAAAGTTCTTTTGTTTTCAATGAATTTTGAGAAACATTCTGTGCTTCGATAAGATCTTCTTTCATCTTCAATAAGGATAAACCAAGTTGATCTAATTCACTAGCAACGGTAAAGTTTGCATCGTAATTTCCTTTCCCAATTTCAATGGCAAAATCAGACTTTTCTTTCAAGCCTTTCACTAATTTATTTAAAGCCAAAGACATTTGACCGATTTCATTGTTTTCATCGATCGCATGTAAATGCACCAAATTTCCAGTAGCCAAGACTAAAATATCCTCCCTTAATAGATTGATTTTTTTCGCTAATCGTTTGGCAAACCAATAAAACAAAATAATTAATACTAAACAAATACCCAACACGGAATAAAACAAAACAAAAAGTTTGTCAATAAACTTGGCAAATGTAAATTCAGATTTTGGTATAAACGTAAACACTTTCCATTGGTTTCCTTTATACTGATAAGCTCCTATACTTATAGCACTACCAACCACATAATTCAAGGGATCAATCGTTTTTCCTAAATACCTAAAGTTCCCTTTCTTTTTAGTCAAATCCTGCAATTTCAAACGATGAAAATGAAGGGACTTATCGTCTGAATCTATCACACGATTTTCAGCATTTGTAACTAGTATAAATGTTCCAGGAAAATCTTTGTTTATATCCGATTGGATTTCAGTCCGTAATTCTTTAATTACCACCGCTTTGTTTGCAAAATTATACCAAACTCCTAAAATTTCTCCTTTGGCATTTTGAATCGGCGCAGCAAATGCCATTCCTTCCCCACTGTTTTGATTTAATTTAGCAGAAATCGAATCAATGATGAATTCTGTATAGATTGCACCTTCTTCTAGTCTTTTACCTGAAATACATTTTTTAAACCAGTCTTTCTTTGAGAAATTAACGTCTTTTAAACAGCTAACATCTAGTGTTTTTCCGTTTATATCTTTCGAGTTGGAAGCTACAATATTTCCTTGTAAATCAACGATAAAAATGGCATCATACAACCTGTAAAACTCGACCATTTTATTGATAAAATGCTTCGTTTCTAAAGTGGATGTTTTAGTAGTAACTGCTTCCACCCCTAATTTATTTATCGCAAATGCTCGAACATCGCCGAAACGTTCGTATAAATTATGATCAATTTTTTCGATTACTGCTGTAGCGTTAGCATCTGCAAGAATTTCTTTTTCTTTGTTGTTGGTTTCTACCGATAAAATGGAAAAATAAAAAATCAGTAGGGTAGTAATAAATAGCATAATACCAATCGATGGTACTATTAATTGATTCGCTATTTTTTGATTTTTAAAAATTGTGTTAAACTTAAATAAAGACAACGTAATTATACTATAAAAGTACTCATTATTGAGCAGTTGAGCTTATTTTAATACGTAAAAAACCGTATTAACTTTACTATTTTAAGATTATAATTTTTATTAAACACATTTTTAAGCTCCTTAAAAAACTCAGACTTCCAAAACTACTTTAAGTCCAACACTGTAGCTGCTTAATGGCAAAAATCCAAAATCTTATCTGCTAATACCGCACTTAATTTATAATAACTTTCAGTTGTCCAACCACCAACGTGTGGTGTAAGTATCACTTTTTTGGATGCAATCAAATTTTGGAATACTGCAAGTCGTTCACCGTCTGAAAAATTCTCGAAACTTGCCTTTTCGAATTCGAGTACGTCCAGCCCTGCTCCTTTTACTTTCCCATTTTCTATGGCTTTCAAAACAGATTGTGTATCAACAATTTTACCGCGTGAAAGGTTTAATAGATAAATTGGATGCGATAGGTTTTCAAAAAAGGCATCGTTTACCCAATAGCATGTTTCTGAATTTTGTGGGATGTGAAAACTGATTACATTTGCTTGTTGATATAACTGTTCTAGTGACACTTGCTCTACAAAATCATCTGAAATATGTTCAACGTACTTATCATACACTAAGACCTTACAATCAAAACCTCTCAATTTCTTAGCAAAAGCACGACCATTATTACCGTAACCAATAATTCCAACTGTTTTCCCATCTAATTCTTCCCCACGATTTCCTTCTCTATCCCAAATACCTTTACGTACTTGTGCGTCTCCTTGAATAAAATTATTAAGCAAAGCTAACAACATACCTAAGGCATGTTCACCAACAGCATTACGATTACCTTCAGGCGCATTAAATAGTTGAATATTATGCTCTTGACAATAGGATTCGTCGATGTTTTCCATTCCTGCACCAGAGCGAGCAATGAATTGTAAGTTAGGTGCATGGTTTAAAAATGATTCATGCATCGGAAAACGTGAACGTATTACGATACCGATAGCATCACTCACAAGTGCGTAACATGTATCTAAATTAGATTTTGTGGCATCAATACATTGAAATCCTTCTCGTGTCAATCGTTCTTCCAGTATGGGATGAACCGTATCTAAAAAAACGACCTTCATTACTGACGAACTTCTTGACCTTTGGAATACGTTTTTTCTAAAATGATTTTACCGGTAGAGTCGAACATACGGAACTTACCATCTTTTAAACCATTTTTATATTCTGATTCAGATACTTTTTCACCTCTACGACCAAATTGAATCATTAATCCATCTAGTTTTCCATCCTTGTAATTAGTTATTACCGCTGGTAATATTCCACCTGGTAAATAATCCACCCATTTACCGTCTTTTTCATCATTAATGTAATGCCCTTCTTCCGTTAATGCGAAGTCTTTCATTGAATATGAAGCGTGATAGCCATGTCTAACACTTTCTTTCACTTTTCTCCCTTTTGTAAAACCATAATCGATTGGAGCTGCTTTTTCGATAGTTTTATAGGTATTTATATCTTCTACTTTACCGTTATCATAGTATTTTGTCCATTTTCCTACTTTAAAACCATCTTTATAAAAACCTGTCAAAGTAACTGTTCCATCCATTGCCCAAGAATGCCATTCTCCATGAAGCATTCCATTTGCAAATGAAGATTGATTTTTCAAGGTAGAATTGGGCCAGAAATTTTTCCAAATTCCTTCTTCTTTTCCTTTCACGTATTTACCAGTCATTAACAATGTACCATCTTCGTACCATGTTTCCCACAAACCATCTTTTAAGTCATTCGAGTAAGTTCCAGCTTTAAATAATTTCTTGTTTTCGTAATAGTACACCCACTTACCTTCACGTTTATCCTGTTTGTAAAATGCATTATAAGAAACTTCTCCTGTTGGATAATAGTACGTCCAATCACCGTCTTGCATATTGTTAGCAAAGGTTCCTTCCATATCCTTACCACCTTTGTTTGTATACCAAACCCATTTACCTTCTTTCTTTCCAGCTTTGTAATTTCCAGATACATTTAAGACTTTAGTATCATAATAATACGTATACGGTCCTTCTAAAAGACCATTTTTGTAATTACTTATTTTTTCTAAATCACCCGTATAATAAAAATATTTCCATTCTCCATCTTTACGTTCTTGTTTGAACGAACCTGCTAAAAACAAATATCCATTAATACTTCTTTCTTCAAAAGTTCCATCGCGTAAGCCCTCTTTGTAGTTGTAAAATTCTTTTACCTTACCATTTGGATAATAGGTAGTTTTTACACCTGTACCATTTTTAATTGTACGTGTATGTAAGGAGTCGTCTTTCCAGAAATCCTTTATCATGCAAATTGTATCGATGTATTCTTCCACAGATTGCTCTCTTCCATCCATGTAATACTTTCTCCAAATGCCAAAAGGTTTTCCATTTTTATATTTTCCTTCAACCACTAAGGTTCCATTCTCTACCCATTCGCGGTAAATAGAATCTTGTTTGTCTTGTTTGAAGTAACCCTCTTGACGTGCTTTTCCGTTAGCATATTTTAAAAATACTTGTCCATGCAATTTTTCGCGGTAATAATTGCGAATTTCTTCTAAATCTCCAAATTCATTGAAATACTCCCATTTTCCATGTTTATCACGTGTTTCGCCTAAACGATCTTTGTAATAAGCACCAGAAGACTGAATTTTAGTTTTTTTAAAATCCCAATATAATTTATCTTTTTCAGTTAAATTTTCTTTTTTAACTACCTGTGCTTTAAGGATTAAATTACAGAAGATAAAAAGGATTAAAAGGATTTTTTTCATAATAATGCGATTAAAAATTTTTCAATATTCCTTGAAGTAATAGTACAATTCCAAATAAAAACAGAATAGAACCTGTAATACGATTCAAAGAATGTAATAGTGGGTCTGTTATAAATGGTCGAAGTTTTTTAGCACCAATGATTTTCAGAACATCAATTGAAAAGAAAGTCACTAATAAAACACCTAAAAACAACAGGTTGTCGAACCAGCTATCTGCACCATGTTCAGTACCTAAAGCCATGACACTAAACCAGTAGAAAATTACCATTGGGTTCACTAAATTCAACATCAAACCTTTTAAAAATTGCATTAAATAATCACGAGATGAATTACTTGTATTCTCAATTTCTTCTTGTGTTTGTGTTTTAGATTTTTTGAAAAAAGAAACTACTCCATACACAATAAACAACGCTCCGCCGATAGCTTTTAATAATTCTGTGTGTTTTCCGGCAACTAATTTTGCAACTTCACCATAAAAAATATAGGCTATCGCTATATAAATCAAGTCACTAATTAAAATACCTAAATCAAATGCCAAAGCTGCACGCACTCCTTTTTTTATACTTGTTTCTAAAAGTAAAAAAAATGCAGGGCCAATCATTAAACTCAAAATTAATCCTGTAAAAATTGCTTTGAATACTAATTCCATCGTTTAATGTTTGTTACAAAGTTAATAGTTTCGTCGGTCTCTTCCTAAAGTTTTGATAGTACCAAACGTAATGTAATAATTGTTTAACACTTCACCTTCTATATTTGTAAATCTAATTTTTGGCTCCAAAAAGAGTGAGATTTTATCACTTTGAAACATTTTAGGAAGCGTAATTAATCCAAATAAAATTTTTTCATACTTAATTTGTTTCGATACATACGTACCAAACTGTAACACATGAGAGGTTTTACCTTGACCAATTTTATTGCCATATTCATATGGATGCAGGTTGTATGGTTTATAAATATCTCCTCCATAAGAAGTTGTGTTTTTTGTTGAGAACCAATCATCACCTTTTAAAAATGCTTGTCCCCAGATCTCAAAGCTCCATTTTTTTCTGTGAAATGAAACTTCTTGGTATATTTCGATAAAATTTGACCCCAAAGGATGAGCAACTGGAAGTCCTTGATTTCCCATAACTCCACCTGCATTTTTTTGCGAATAGGTATATGGACGAACGAGATTAAATTCAGTTCTGTAAAATATTTTAGTAATTGAATCTAATTGCTTCCAGCCTTTTAATCCAAGTTGGACACCAAATTTATTTGACCACCAACGTGTACTTTTCATTATGGCTGATAATAAAAAATCATCAATTAATAATTGGCCATAAAACATCATGTTTTTATGCGCATAGGATAAATTTAAACCTAATAAAACATTATCAGCAGAACCCATGTTGTATTCTTGTGGTCTGTAAAAAATCAAAGGGTTAAGATACTCCACTTCAAAACCTCTGTTGTACAGCGTGTCTTTCATTTGATAAACCACATTTTCAAACAAGGCAACGCTCCACTTTTTGGTAGGTTTATAGCTCAAATAATGTGTCGCATTTCCTTTTGGTGTAAAATGATTTCCATCACGTTCTCTCCAAATTTGTTGAATAAAATGATATTCAAATTTCTTAAATTTAGCAACCATAGATGCAAATGGTGAAGCTACACCTTGATTTCCAAAAAACAATGACCGATCTCCTTCACCAATAAAAAGTTTATCCAAACCAACTGTAAATGTGAAGATAGAATTTGCTTTATATTGCATTCTACCGCGTAAATCTCCGTAAATCGAATAGGCAGTTAAGGGATTTACTGTTTTTACATTTTCATAAAAAAATGATTTCGTTTGAAATGCTGGATTATATGCAACAGAAGGTTGATTGGAGGTTCCCATACGATAATCAATCATGTATGAAAATTTATCGCTTACATTTCCATTCAAAGTAAAAGTCAACCCTTTTTGAAATTTAAATTCAGATGTATTATTAGTAAAACCATTAAAAGCAAATACCTCATCTGGTAAAACGCGAAATTGGGCATGACTACTATCTTTCTTCAACAAAGAATCGATTTGGTAAAACATAAGTGATTTTACGGATGTATGTAAATTCACGTCGTGATTCAGCCAAAAACGCTCTACTTGGGGGGTATTTTGCGCGCGAACCAAACCAACAAAAAACAATAAAAATATAGTTAATTTATTCATTAAAAATCAAAATATTCGTTAGTTATAGAAGTTTTCAAACCTAACATTAAACATTGGTATGTTTGATCAAATTTATCAAAAGAGCTAGCTCTTCCTTGATAAGATGCAAAGATTGTTGCATTATATAAATTATTCAAACGAAAGCCTACTTCCAAATTTTCTAGAATAGTTGTTCCTTGCGGTACAACAACTTGATTCAATTGATTCACATTAAATATACTATTTGTCATAAACTGTTGGTTCAAATTTCCTCCTTGGGTAAAATAGAAATTTGTTTTAGCATTAACATAGAATCTTGAATAACTATAACTTAACTTAATAAATAATTCTTTAAAATTATTTCCTTTGGGGTGGGCAGATGGAAGGTTGTAATTACTATATGATAATTTTGCACGATTAGCAGCATAAAAATTTTGAGGTACCTGATTCCATTCTCCTTGAAATTGAAGGTTTTTCACTCCAAATACATCAAACATATACATTCCAATTTGTCCAGCGCCCAACCAAGAACTATTGTATTTATCGGCTACTAGTTGTCCGTATAGACGAAGTTTATCAAAGGCAACATCTATGTTTAAACCTGTAATTCCATTTATAGTCGACTGATTACCAATAAGCATATCGTTTTGAAACAATGGTAAAGGTATTATTTGACGTGCATCGAATTTGTGCATGGAGATTGAATCCCCTCTAAGTTGATTGCCTCCTGTAAACCAGCTAATTGAAATTGATTCGTTTGGCTTAAATGTTAAATAACTTGCTGCAAATAATTTTGTTTCATAATTAGACTCAACTGCCAAAGTATAAGGTTTACGATACAGATTAATTTGTTTACGGTATAAAATTTGGTAATTAAAAAATCGATTAATTTTCCATTTCAAACGTAAGCTAGGTGCATTGCTACTATTATCAGAAAGTAACAATGAACGATATCCCGAACCAATAAAATTTTGATTATTCCCAAATTCAACTTGAAATTTTGGATGAAGATTAATGTGAATGTTACCTGAAGAAAATGCATAATCATATCCATCCGTTTTAAAGGGCTTAGTACGACTAGCTCCTGGAATCATTGCGTTTTGAATGCTATACTTTCCATAATATTTGATGTAGTTTTCTCCTTGTAAATCAAAATATTTATTCTCATACTCTTGAAAATGTGCTTGGTTCTCACAAAAAGAAAAATTGAATCCTATTTTACTCAATATTTCACCTTCTACATACACTCCACGTGTATTTCGGTAAACTGGCCAATAATTAGAATCTAATTTTCCTATGCGACCTTTTGAATAGTTAAGAATTGGGGCAATGGAGAGCTTAAAATCTTGTTTCTTAACCTCAATTGGAAATTTTTTAAATAAAGATTCTTCCAAGTCTGTGTATACTGGGATGGAATCTCTATTTAAATGCGCCAAATTCAATTGATTTTGATTTGCAGGAAAAAAAGTTTCAATGGATTTATTTTTGGAACAATAAATAAATTTTTCTTTGAAATACGACTGTTGTAACAAAATTCTATTTTGCGCAAATAGCATTGAAAAACAGAGAATAAAAAATGTTAAAACCCCTAATCTCATACTATTTGATTGAGTATATGTTCAATACTTGCTTTATTTTGTGCTAAAAAAAACGGATTGTGAAGATCTGCTTTATTATAGGTTAATGCTTTCCCAGTATCCACATTTACAATGGTTCCACCCAAGGCTTCTAAAATCGCTTGTCCTGCAGCTATGTCCCATTCCATTGTAGGTGCAAAACGAGGGTAAACATCTGCTTTCCCTTCTGCTAGATCAAAAAACTTTAGTGCACTACCTTTTTCAATATAGGTTATTTCTCCGTATTGTTCGCGTAATTGTTCGACGAATTCAGCAGTTTTAGGAGAATGAAAACTACGCGACGAAATTAAAACCATTGGAGTGTTTATTTCGGAAAGCTCATGTAATTGATTCCAGTTTCCTAATTGTCCATGCTCATCAAAAGATGCAATGTAGACACCCGTACTTTTTCCTCCAATTAATATTTTTCTTTGTACGGGAGAAACGATAATCCCAAACACTGGATTTCCATCATAAATATGTGCAATATTAATTACAAACTCTCCGTTTTTTTTGATGAATTCTTTTGTACCATCTAAAGGATCAACACACCAATTTTCTTTCCAATCTTTGCGTATAGAATAATCTAAATTAATAATTTCCTCCCCAATAATTGGAATATTTGTTGCTTGTAATTTGCTGTTTATGAAATCCGAAGAAGCTTTATCTGCTTCGGTAACTGGACTTCCATCTAATTTATCTTCACTCGAAAATCCACATTCGTAGTATTCCATTATAACAAAAGATGCATCAATTGCAGCTTTAATAGCAGTGGAGTAAATTTCAGGCAAGGTATTCATACTACCAACAAAAGTACAAAATTTGTTGGTAGTAATCTGTTTTAAGCTAGATAAATCCTTATTTGTTAGATATATAAATAGACCTTTTTTGGGCCGTTTGAGCAGAAAAATACCCTAAAGCGCCATTTGTAAAAAGTGGATCTGGATTTGAAGGTGTTGCACTTTGCTGATTCCCTTGATTTAAACTTAACGTAAAGAAATACCTGTATACTTTATTTTCCAAACATTGCATTTCTATATCTACCAAAATCGAGTCTTGAAGTTCATCTTTATCCCCTACTTTTTTCTTCCATTTATCAACAGATGCGATTGTAGTGTCTGGACCAAATGCGTTTTTATCTGGAAAGATAGGTTTTAAAGTCAATTGTCCATCTAAGCCTAAATCGTCTTCCACATAAATTCCACGCACACGTTTATCGTCTCGTTTCAAGACAAATTGATAGTAATTAGCAATTCCGAGTGGGTCATGTCGCAATGGTACAATTGTGTAAGTCATGTTTGGGCCAAATGGATATTTTACCACTTTAACAGAATCTAATTTTACACGAGTTGGGACAGTACTAGATGCTGTGAATGTTTTTCCATTTGAAACTATAGTCAATTCGTAAGTATTACCTTCTTTTACTAAATAATTTGTCAACACATATTTTCCAAGTTGCGCATCAAAACTATACGTACCGATGGTGTTACTATTTACTTCCTTAATGGTAATTGTTGCCCCAGAAACGATCGGAGGCGTAATATCTTCATCAAAATTAATTGAATTAGTCAATGTTACATAATGCGTTAAAGAATCTGCATTTACAACAGCTTCAATTACTAATTTAGGATCGTTTTTATTTAAATTAACATCAATTACTTTCGTGCATGAGTTCATTACAAACAAAATCGCTAAACTCAATAAATAGAATAGATTTTTCATAGAAAATGTTATTTGAATTTAAAGTTATAGGTTATTCCTGGAATCCATTTAAAAAGTGAAGTTTGTACAGCTTCTGTTTTGTTAGGATTATTCTCATTTGTTCTAAAATCGATACGGTACGCATTTTCACGTCCATAAACATTATAGATAGAGAAGTTCCAACTACTTTCATATTTCTCTGTGTTTTTACGAATCCACGTTACTCCTAAATCCAAACGATGGTAATTAGGCATACGGTATGCATTACGATCAGTATATACAAATTGTGTTTCTCCATTTACCGTATACTTACCACTAGGGAAAGTGACAGCATTTCCAGTGTAGAAAACAAAGAGTGCCGAAATACTCAATTTTGGTGTAAGGTCATACATAGCAACAACTGACAAATCATGTGTTCGATCTTGTTTTGCTCTATACCAAGTATTATTATTAATTCCATCAATTTTACGTTCAGTTTTAGATAAACAATACGAGATCCAACCGTTCAATTTTCCTTTTTTCTTTTTCAAAATAAACTCAAGACCATACGCTCTTCCTATTCCATATAACAACTCTCCTTCCAATTTCTCATTTGCTTGTGTGTTGGCTCCATTACGGTAATCAATTTGATTTTGAAGCGATTTATAATATCCTTCCACGTTAAATTCATACGTATTTTCTAAGAAATTTTTAAACCATCCTATCGAACCTTGATCTGCAATTTCCGGTTTTGTATTTAATGTTGAACTTAACCAAGTATCTGTTGGTGAAGACGTTGTTGAATTGGTAACTAAATGAATATTTTGAGCATTTCTTGCATAGGCTACTTTAAAACTCGAACTTGGGTTGTATGCATAACTAACAGAAACTCTCGGCTCAATATTAAAGTACGTTTTGATATATTCGTTGTTTGCATACGTATGTGAAGCACTAACTTTTCCTTTTGTATCATAACTATATGTTTCTTGTCCATTTCCGAATATTGAAAAACCACTTTCTCGAATACCGTAGTTCACAGAAAGTTTGTCATTTACTTCCCATTCGTTATTAATAAACACTGAACTTTCTAACGATTTTACTTCATTTAAGTGTTGAGAAGCAATTCCTGTTCCTGAAAATTGTCCAGGTGTAATTCCGTGTTTGATTACGTTAAAACCAAATTTTATTTTGTTTTTAGCGTTTGCATAATATTGAAATTCTTGTTTTAAATTGTAATCCTGAACTTTAGATTTTACAGTAAAACTAACCCCATCTCCTTTTATAGCAATTTGATAATCATACGAACTATAAATCACTGACGTATTAGAAAACAATTTAGGACCAAAAATATGATTCCAACGAACTGTTCCGGTAGCATTTCCCCAATCAATTCCAAAGCTTGAACCAAAACCTAATACATCACGCCCAAAATAACCAGAAGCATACAATTTGTTTTTATCGTTAATTCTGTAATTCAATTTTGTGTTCAAATCGTAGAAATACAAGGTATTACTTTTGTATTTATCAGATGCTTTTAAAAACATATCGACATATGTTCTTCTACCTGTTATCAAAAATGAACCTTTATCTTTTACAATTGGACCTTCAACATTTAATTTAGAAGATATTAATCCTAATCCACCACTTACATTATAACGTTTGTTATTTCCTTCATTCATCTTTATGTCTAATACAGAAGATAACCTACCTCCAAAATTTGCTGGCTGATTTCCTTTGTAAAGTGTAGCGTCTTTTAATGCATCCGAATTAAAGGTAGAGAAAAACCCAAGTAAGTGAGAAGCATTGTAAACAGGTGCTTCATCTAATAAAATCAAGTTTTGATCAGAACCACCACCACGAACATAATAACCCGTATTTCCTTCACCAGCACTTTTTACACCTGGTAATAATTGTAATGTTTTAATAATATCCTTCTCCCCTAAAAGTACTGGGATTTTAGCAATTGCTTTAGGGTCTAATCGTTCAACACCCATGGTTGAACCTTTAACATTATCTTGTTTATTAGTTATCACTTTAGCTACATCCAATTCCTTTGTTTTATCATTTGGAGTCTCTAATATAAAATTGAATACAAGATTTTCTTTTAAATCAATCTCTTTTTCTTGGGGTGTATAACCAATGTAGGTAATCAACATTGTGTATTTTCCTTCAGGAATTGTTATCGAGTAAAAACCATACTCATTACTTGCAACTAAATAAGGCTGGTCTTTAATTCGTACTTTCACCCCGATCAAGGCCTCCCCTTTTGTCTGCTCAGTGATTGTGCCACTTATGGTAAATTTGTTTTGTGAAAAACCCAACAAACAGGTGCTTAATATCACAAAAAGAACAAGATAACGCTTCATTTTTTTATTTTTTTGGCTAATTTATACATCCTTTTTCATTTTAAAATTGGTTTTTCGATGAATAAGGGATTTTTTACTTTAAGCATACAAATATCTAAGGTAAAAGAATTTGTTGTTTAGAATCATTCTAAAGAATTTATTCTCCCTCTAATTCTTTTAGGATTTGATTTACATCTTCTTCCGTACTTGTCAATTTAGTTTTACAAATTTTGATTAATTGTGCTGCTCGTTTTACTTTAATCGATAATTCATCGACAGATATTCCTCCTACTTCAATTTCTTGTACAATTTCCTGTAATTCATCAAATGCTGCTGTATACGTAATTTCTTTACTCATTTTCTATATTTTTAACTTGTTTAACTTCACTTTCTACAATTGAATTCAAAGTAATAATTTCAATTTTATCGCCTGATTTTACTGGATTATTCTCTGATATAACTTTCCCTTCAAAAAGTGCAATAGAATACCCTCTTTTTAAAACTTGTTTTGGATCAACAAGATGGATGTTTCGCTCTAATACTTTTAATCGTTCTTCTTCTTTTTCGAAGCGTTTCGGTAATGATTGTTTTAAAAATAGTCCAACATCCTCTAATTGTATATGTTGATTTGAAAAGTAGATGTTTCGATTTTTTTTAATTCCTTCCACCATGAATTCTAAGCGGTATTTATGTTCGGATTGAATCTTATTTGTTCCTGTTTTTAATTTTTCTTGAGTACTAAATAACTGTCTTTTCTCTTCATGAAATCGGATGTTTGAGTTCAATAACAAAGTTTTCGAACGATCTTTTAATTGATGTTTGAAGCTATGCAGTAAATTATTCGTTTCTCCTTTAAAAACACGAATTTCTTGGGTTAAACCTTCTTTAGCATTTTTTAATAATTGCTTACTCTCTTGTAAAATAGTGCGTTGAGCTTCTTTTACGGGAACTGAAAAATTATGAAAGGATTGTAATAAAAAATCAGCTAATTCAGTCGGGGTAATTGCATTTCGGTAGGCAACCATTTCAGATACTGTTGTGTTTGTCGAGTGACCTATACCTGTTAATACCGGTAACGGAAAGCTTGCTATGGATTTGGATAATTCGTAATTATTATAACAAGACAAACCTATTTCACCTCCACCTCCACGTATGATAGTCACTATATCAAAATGATCTTTGACTTTTTCGATTTTTTTCAATTGTGTTTGTATAGCTTCAATTGCAGGATCTCCATTTAATTGAGCGGTAAACAGCATGAAAAAATAATTATATCCCCACATATTGTTTTTGATGACACTATAAAAGTCGGATAGTCCTTTACTGGATTCTACCGAAATTACTGCAATGCGTTTAGGTAAAAGTGGAAAAGACAAGGATTTATTCGCATTTATAATTCCATCTTTGGTTAATCGTTTTAAAGTTTCTTCACGCTCTTTATGTAATTCACCTAAGGCAAATGTAGGGTCGATGTCCATGATATCCAAAGACATACCATATAAAGGATGAAACGTAATTTTAACCTGAAACAACAACGTCATACCATCTCGCAAAGGCTCCTTAACGATTTCCGCGAAATTCTTAGAGATACGATCGTAGTTTGCCTTCCAAATTTGACCACGCATATCTGCTACCAATTTTCCATCTTCTTTTTGGACTAATTCCGGATAGCAATGCCCTTTATTGGTGTAATTAAGTTTATGCATTTCTGCCTTTACCCAATATAAGCGATGATAACGCTCAGAAATTGCCTTTTGAATGGAAGTAGCAACTTGCTTTAAGGTAAATATTTCGTGTTCTTCAGGCATACTAAGTAAAGTTATTCATTTTTTTGATAGTCCAATTCACAATACTATCTAAAAAATTATACCTTTGTTTTCTAAATATAAATAGAACAACAATGAGTATTCCAG
>CANGOA010000046.1 GCA_947455255.1 Flavobacteriia bacterium
ATAAACGACTTTTTCTGCTTTTTCCATAACGATAAAAATTATGTATCGCTATTTCAGGACTAGACAATGACTTCAAAAAAAATGGGGATTATCAAATGATAATCCCCATTTTTTTTGAAGTCATATATATTTAACGTTCCAATACACTTTTAATATCTGGCTTGAAATAACGATCTGATTTCAAGATT
Source organism: Flavobacteriia bacterium (assembly GCA_947455255.1). GTDB lineage: Bacteria > Bacteroidota > Bacteroidia > Flavobacteriales_D > Crocinitomicaceae > CANHVK01. The sequence goes on from CANGOA010000046.1 coordinate 189, forward strand.
TTCCCATCTTCTCTAAAAATAGGTTTACCGTTATCATCTAATTTACTCATATTTGAGCGTTGAATTTCTTCAAAAACTTCCTCTATTTTATGTTGTAAACCGTGTTTTAATATCGTTCCGCATAAAATATACAATTGATCACCTAAAGCATCAGCAATCTCTACTATATCATTGTTTTTTGCAGCCTCTAAATATTCTTCATTCTCCTCTTTCATCAAATTATAACGCAATGATACTTCTGCTTCAGTTAGAGAAGTCGTTGGCTGATAATTATTAATAATACCAAAGGCATCGTGAAAATCTTCCACGTGTTTTATTACATGATTCATAAATTATTATTTTAAGTTATATTTCTCGTTGAAATAAATATTCAGATAAATCAATTAAGATTTTTTTATTTTCGGAAGTAACTGAAATTTTCTCTAATGCTTTTAATGCTTTTTGCTGATAATAAGTCATCTGTTCACGAGCAAAGTCAATAACTCCTAATGAAGTAAATAGTGACTTTGCAGTATTAATTTTCATTTCAGAATCTGTGACTTGCATCATCATACTCAATCCATCAGATTTTAAATCTTTTGCTAACTCAATAGCCTTTAGCAATAATATTGTTTTTTTATTTGAAATGATATCCCCTCCTATTTGTTTTCCGAATTTTTTTGGATCACCAAATAAATCTAGAATATCATCTTGAATTTGAAAAGCAATTCCTAGATTTTGACCGAATTCATAAATCAATAAACTATCTTCTTCTGAAGCATTTGAAATGATAGCTCCAAATTCTAATGCACACCCTAATAAAACAGAAGTTTTAAGACGAATCATCTCTATATATTCTTCGATTGTCACTATATCCCTTCCTTCAAAATCCATATCCAACTGTTGTCCTTCACAAACTTCTACAGCTGTTTGATTAAATAGATTCAACAAAGCTGGAACATGATTTCTATCTTGTTTAGCAAGTTCTTGATAAGCCTTTATTAATAATACATCCCCTGAAAGTATTGCAATATCATCATTCCACTTTAAATGAACAGTTTCTTGCCCCCTACGTAATGGGGCCTTATCCATAATATCATCGTGAATCAAAGAGAAATTATGGAATAATTCAATAGCCATAGAAGCGTGAATTGCAGATTCTTTTTTTGAACCAAACATTTCAGCCGCCATTAGAGTCAATATAGGTCGAATACGTTTTCCTCCTAATTGAAGAAAATAACTTAAAGGATCATATAAATTTGAAGGTGTAGTAGGAAAAATATATTTCCCAAGCTCAACCTCAAAATAATTTGCTAAAGGCTTTATTGAATGCATTAGGATATTAATGACATTAAATATGTACCATATCCACTTTTAACTAATGGTTCTGCGATATCAATTAATTGTTCTTTAGAGATAAAACCGTTACGATAAGCTATTTCCTCAATACATCCAATTTTTAATGCTTGACGTTCTTCTATTACCTGAACAAACTGACCTGCCTGCATCAACGATGGAAAAGTCCCTGTGTCCAACCAAGCTGTACCACGACTTAGCATAGAAACTTTTAACTTTTTACGTTTTAAATATTCAGAATTTACATCTGTTATTTCATATTCTCCTCGCGCAGATGGCTTTAATTCTTTTGCAATACTTATTACGGAATTATCGTAAAAATACAAACCTGGAACGGCATAATTGGAACGTGGTTTTGTTGGCTTTTCCTCAATGGATAATGCATGCATATTTTCATCAAATTCTACAACACCATATCGCTCTGGATCACTAACATGGTAAGCATATACAATACCACCATCAGGATTCAAATTTTCTCTCAATAATTCATGCATTCCTGCACCATAAAAAATATTATCACCCAAAATTAGAGCGACACTATCGCTACCAATAAATTGTTCTCCGATTACAAATGCTTGAGCTAAACCGTTTGGTTCTGGTTGTTCTTCATATTCAAACTTACAACCTAATCGACTTCCATCTCCCAACAAACGTTTAAAATGAGGTAAATCGTGAGGAGTAGAAATAATTAAAATCTCTTTTATACCAGCTCCCATTAAAACAGATAATGGGTAATAAATCATTGGTTTATCATAAATTGGCATTAGTTGTTTACTTATTGCCAATGTTAATGGATGAAGTCTTGTTCCTGATCCTCCTGCTAAAATGATTCCTTTCATGTTTTTGTAGTTTGTGATAATCGTTAGATTAAAGAACTAAAATATTAAAAATATTTGATTCACTAACCTTTTATGGATATTGATTTAGAATTCCGGTGTCAAAAGGTGTCCATAAACACGCTTTTTTGTTAGAAAATTTCAATGCTCTATTAGTCCAGGTATTACAAGTACTATACAAATGATAGCTACCATTAGCTTCGTAAAAAGCGTCATTCGTTCCATAAACTGCATCGGTCGGTATAAAAATAGATTTCCCATTTTTATTCTTTTTAATCGTACGTTGTATATACCGAACCATCAATTTATATTCCTTAGTCGTCATTAAAATTTTTCGACAAGTGTGTGATTCATTAATAGAATCTAAATATGTTGTATGTAATGCAGAGGTACTCAATCCAAACATAGCTTTAAAAGCTGTTTTAAAAGTCAAATCACCCCATGTTGGGGTATTTAAATAAAAACCTTTATCCCCCCAGCCAAGAGCTAAAAATTTAGAAGTAGAATCTTTATCTTTTGTGTTTTTTAAAGGAAAAACTTTTGCCCAATTAATGATTGAATTTTTCACAGGAACAACTAAATCTGTATGAACTCCATTTGATTTAATATATGTAATAACCTGTCCAGATGAGACTACATCCTCATTAACAGTAATACGAGCACATACAAACGCTGTTACAAAATAGAATAACACGAACGCAACAAAAATTAATACGAACCTAAATACTATTCGAATTATTTTTTTCATGAATTTTATTAATTTTTATCAAAGAAGTGTTTTTCAACATCAAAAGTAGATTTAATTCCGACTAGATGATATTCTTCTTGTAGCCATTTTTCAGCATATACTCTTCCTTTTTGTTTTAAATCCAATAAAAATTCCCATGACGTGTTCATTTTACTAGAATGTTTCATATGACCTAATGCTTCATGCGCAGAAATGGAATGAACAAAAATTTCACGTGAAGGCTTTCCATCTTGTAAATCAATTCCTTTACGAACCAATTCATTACGATAATGAATCAATTTCATCTCATTTATTAAACTACTATTAAAACAAATTTCTGAAATTCTGTCTTCAATGTCTCTTGCTGATGTTGGAACTTCATCTACATTTATTGAATTAATCTTAACCAATAACAAATCATGAATATCGGTATTTTCAATTAGAGGAAACAAAGGAGGATTTCCCATATAACCACCATCCCAATAAAATTCTCCTTCTATTTCAACTGCTTGAAACAAATATGGTAAACATGCAGAAGCTAATACTGCATCAACTGTCATCTCAGAATTCGAAAATACTTTTGCTCGATTTGTTTTAACATTTGTAGCACAAACAAACAACCGTTTTTTATTATATTGTCGTAATTCTTCAAAGTCAACTAAATTATTTAAGATTTCACGCAACGGGTTAATGTTCGCAGGATTCATTTGGTAAGGTGACAAAAATTGTGTCATCGCATTAAACATCATATAACCAGGAGTATTATGCATATCACCATTTGAAAACATCGAATCCATAAACGAAGGTTTAAACATAATATTCCCTGAAAGTGCAATATCTTTCCATAAACGATCTAATAACTCTTTAGCTTTCGCTTTACCACCAATATGTAAACCATAAGCACACACTACAGCATTGATTGCGCCTGCACTTGTTCCTACCATTCCATCCGCAACTATTTCATCTACTTCTAGTAGACGATCTAACACCCCCCATGTAAACGCTCCGTGCGCTCCACCTCCTTGTAATGCAACTCCTACGTGTTTTTCTTTCATATTATTTTATTGTGCGGTCCATCCTCCATCAACTGGCATTGCGACACCTGTAATTAATTTCCCTGAATCTGAGGCTAAATAAACAGCTAAACTACCTAAATCTTCGACTGTAACAAATTCTTTAACAGCATGTTTTTCCAACATTATTTTAGATATAACTTCACTTTCTGGTATACCATGAGCAATTGCTTGTTCTTTTATTTGTTTTTCAACCAATGGTGTTTTCACATACCCTGGACAAATTGCGTTCACTGTAATTCCAAACGGAGCACCTTCTAAAGCTAATGTTTTTGTCATACCAACAACACCATGTTTTGCAGTTACATATGCAGATTTAAATGGAGATGCGACTAAACCATGTGCTGAAGCAATATTAATAATTCTTCCGAAACCTCTTTCTTTCATTCCTTTCCAAACACCTTGAGATGCATGAAAAACGGAATTCATGTTAATATCAATAATTGCATTCCATTTTTCTATTGGAAAATCTTCAATTGGTGATACAAATTGAATACCTGCATTGTTTATCAATACATCTATATGTCCAAATTCAGAAACAACTTCGGTAATCATTTCATTAATTTGAGATGGATTACGCAAATCTGCTCCATAAAAATGGGTTTTAACTCCAAACTCGTCACCTACCTGTAGAGCTATTTCAGCACCATTTACTTCTAAACCATTAAAAGCAATTGCATAACCAACTTTTGCAAACTCTCTTGCAATCCCTAAACCTATTCCACTGGTACTTCCAGTAATTAATGCAACTTTCATCTTATTATTTTATAAAATTTAATATCGTTTCGGAAACAAGTCTTACCTCTTCTAAATTCAAAGTGTGTCCAGCTTTATCTAAGACAACAAAAATACTATTTGGTATATTATCAGCTACAGCCTGACCTAAATCAACTGTAAACAAAGTGTCTTGTTTACCGTGTATAACAATTGTAGGAGCTTTAATATTTCTTAAATCTTCTCTAAAATCTTTTCTTGCATGAGTAGCGTCCATCAACTTATGCAAAGAAGCAGTATCCATTAAATCTTGTCTTGCTGCTTTCATCATATCAATTGGAATTATTGGATGGGTAAAATAGCTATTACTTAACACAAAAGGTAGCATCACATCTAACATCAATGAATAACCTCCAAAATCTAATGCTCTTCTCCACGACAATTCAACTGCTTCATAATAGGGTGTTTTATGAGCAAAAGTTGATAGCAGACAAAGTTTATTCACTCGATCAGGATGATTTACTGCCAAATGTTGTGCAACCAAACTTCCATATGAAAGACCAATAAAAATAGCGCGATCAATATGTAACAAATCAAGTACACTTAGCACATCACGTGCATGTTGATTAAAATCACGCATTTCCCCTGTTTTGTCTGATTGACCTTGAAATACAAAATCCATTAAAACAATACGAAATTTACTTTCAAAATAAGGTAACATAAATCCCCACGATAGAGTAGATTGTGACAACCCATTTAGGAAAACTAGCGTTTCTTGGGTATCATGATTACCTCGAACTTCGAAGTATATAGACCTACCGTCTTCAGTTTTACAAAACATGAGCGATTTTATCTAAATTCATTATAACTGCTTCACCATTAACAACTTTTTTTCCTTCATCATTTAAAATACTAGTTGAAATTCTAGCTCTATTTTTTTCTTGAATTTCTAGTACTTCGAAATGAGCTACATATCTATTATCAACATACATTGGCTTTAGAAAACTAATGGATTGACTTAAATAAATAGTTCCATCACCAGGAAAAAGTGTTCCAAAAACTTTAGAAAAAACACAAGCGCCTAACATACCGTGCATAATACGAGTTTTAAACATAGTTTTTGAAGCAAATTCTTCATCTAAATGTACAGGATTATTATCTCCCGTGACGCGTGCAAAATCTATAACATCTTGTTGACTAAACGAAAATTCATGTACGAATGTTTGACTTAGTTTAATTTTATTTTCCATTTCAAAACACATTTATACGAAACCGAAAGATACAAATAAAAAAAATAGAAATTAAAGCGTTTTATTTTAATATTTCTATGTAACTTTTATGAAAATTAAACAAGCGTTTCACATACTAATAAATTGGCATTATGAACAGTTCAACTAAAAACAAAACCGTTCTCGTTACAGGAGGTTCGAGAGGAATAGGTGCAGCCATCTCATTGGAACTCGGTGCTAAAAATTTTAATGTAGTTGTAAATTACAATAGAAATAGTGAAGAAGCAAATAAGATTGTAAACCAAATAATTTCATCAGGAGGAACAGCTATTGCTCTTCAAGCTAATATAGCCAATCAAGAGGAATGTGTTAAATTATTTAACGAAATTGAATCCAGATTTGGAGTAGTCGATATCCTTATCAACAATGCAGGAATTACAAGAGATAAATCTTTTAAAAAAATGCAACTTTCAGAATGGGATGAAGTTATCAATACAAATTTATCAAGCGCATATAATACTTGTCAATTTGTTATTAATTCAATGATAGAAAATAAATATGGTAGAATTATTAATATCAGTTCCGTAATTGGACAAACTGGTGGATTTGGGCAAACAAACTATGCTGCCGCTAAAGCTGGATTAATTGGTTTTTCGAAATCACTTGCACTTGAAAATGCAAAATACGGAATTACTGTTAATTGCATCTGTCCTGGATTCATAAATACAGAGATGGTTGCAGAAATGCCAAGTAATGTTTTAGAGAATATAAAATCTAAAATACCAGCATCTAGACTCGGAGAACCATCCGATATTGCAAAAGGTGTAACATACTTAATTGAAGCGTCTTACATTACTGGACAATGTATAAATATCAATGGAGGTTTGTACATGTAAAAGATGTTATGAACATTTTTTACAAATACTAAAAATTTATTTGGTAAATCCATTTTATTGGTAGAAATTTGTATAGAAAATAAAACAACTTTAAAATAAAAGTATTATGAATAACACGAAAGAAATCTTGGATACTGTTGTTGAAACTCAAACTAAAGCGATTAACTCGTTTGTTGAAACAGCTAATAAATTTCAAGAAGCTTTGAAATCGGAAAATACTTTCGAAAAATCTTCAGAGATATATAAAAACTGGTGGGAATCACAAGTTTCATTATTTAATAATCTATCTAAAGATAGCAAATTAGATACACCGTTTACACAAAATTTTTCAACTGAAAAAGCTGAAGATTATTATAAAAACATCTACACTTCTCAATTAGATTCAATAAAAAAAGCTACAGATTTCAATTTAAACTTATATAATTCATTATCTAGTTTTGGTAAACCTGCAACTGAAGCAAGCGAACAATTCTTAACTATGAATTCTACTTGGAATACTTTGTTTGAGTCATGGACTAAAACATTAAGCTCTACATTTGAATCTTTAAATAAAACAATGCCTAAAAACACGTTTAACAAAGATTTATTTACAAATGCTTTTAACACAAATAACTTGTACTTCAAATTGCAAGAGTTTTACCAACCGTTATTTGCAGCCTTAAAATCTAATAATTTTTCAATTGAGAATTTTAAAAATATTTTTGAACCATCTCAATACAAAAAAATCACTGAAGAATTGTTCCAAAATTTCTTTCCTTCAAATAACTTAAATAGTTTATTGGAAAACAACACGAAATTTGTACAAGATTTCTTTACTACACAAAAAAATTCAAATAAAGATTTTCAAGCATATTGGAGTACCTTTACAGAAAAATTCCCAACATTAGTTTCAACTGATTTTGCCAAATGGAATGATTCTTTTAAAAACACGCAACATTCTTTTTCAGAATCTTTTGCTCCTTTAATGAAATTAGTAAGCGATTCAAAAGAAAAAGAAAATGCTGAATTAGCAATTGCATCTTTAGATAAGGCTTCTGTATACAGCATGAAGTTAGCTGAAATGCAATATTTACTTTATACTACAGGTCAAAATGTAGCAAAAGATGTTGCAAATTTAGTTTCTGAAAAAGCTAAAGACACAACTTTTACAGCTTCCTTCCAACCATTTTTCAATGAATGGGTATCATTAAATGAAAAACATTATACGCAATTGTTTTCTACAGAAGATTTTTCTAAATTAAAAGGTGAATTAACTACTCTTTCTTTGGAAATTAAGAAAAATTTAGAGGCTCAATTCGAAAACAAAATTGAAGCACTTCCTTTGGTCGTTAAATCTGAAATGGATGAATTATACAAAACAATTCACGATTTAAAAAAAACAATTAAAACATTAGAAAGCAAGGTAACTGCTTTTGAAAAACCTACCGCTACTAAAACAACCGCTCGTAAAACAGCTACTGTATAATTTAATCTATTACTATAATTTAAAGGGAAAGTAAAATTTCCCTTTTTTTGTACAAACTATTTCGAAAATGGACTTAAATCAGGCAAACTTATTAAATGAATTATCATCCACAACTTCTAAATTTTTGAAAGGATTTGAAAACCTTCAAGAAATTAACGAAGTTGACATCGCCTCAACACCAAAAGAAGTTGTATTCACGGAAGATAAATTAACGCTATATCGTTATTCTCGCGATTCTAAACCAACTTATAAAACTCCAGTATTAATCGTCTACGCATTAGTTAATACTTACCAAATGCTAGACCTTCAACCAGACAGAAGTTACATCAAAAACTTAATAGAAGCTGGATTAGATGTTTATCTAATTGACTGGGGAAAACCAACCAAAATGGACAAATTCCTTACAATGGATGATTACATCAATGGCTACTTAGATAGATGTGTTGATTTTGTTCGAAATGAAAATAATGTACCTAAAATCAACATATTAAGTATTTGTCAAGGTGGAACGTTTAGTGTAATCTATGCTTCTTTGCATCCAGAAAAAGTGAAAAACTTGGTTACTCATGTTACACCAATTGATTTTTCTATTAATGAAGGTCTTTTATTCCTCTGGAGTAAGGACATGGATTTCAAAAAATTGGTAGACGGTTTTGATGGACTAATACCTGGTTCTTTTTTAAATGATGGTTTTGACATGTTAAAACCAATGATGAAAGTTCAAAAATCTACCGGATTAATAAATGCATTAGAAGATAAAACAAAACTATTAAATTTTCTACGCATGGAAAAATGGATCTCCGAGAGTCCAGATCAAGCAGGAGCCTGCTTTTTACAGTTCATGGAAGACTTGTACCAACATAATAAATTAATTAAGGGTGAATTAGTAATTGGAGATGATAAAGTAGATTTAAAGAACCTTACAATGCCTTTACTAAATATTTATGCAGTTCATGACCATTTAGTTCCTCCAAGTGCTACAATTCCTTTAAATGATTATGTTGGAACAAAAGATAAAACAATCTATAAATTTGAAGGAGGTCATATTGGTGTTTTTGTTGGTGGTAAATCACAAAAAGAACTTTCTCCAGCAGTGACTGCTTGGCTAAAACAGCGTGACTAATTCATTTCAAATATCATAAAACAAAAAAAAGAGCGAAATTCGCTCCTTTTTTTGTTTTATGATATTCACAATTTTATTCTACAGTAACTGATTTTGCTAAGTTTCTAGGTTGATCGACATTACACCCTCTCATTACTGCAATATGGTAGGAAAGTAATTGTAATGGAATCGTAGCTAATAATGGAACTAAATGTTCATCTGTATCTGGAATTTCAATCACGTGGTCAGCCATCGCTTTCACTTGTGTATCCCCTTCGGTAACTATAGCAACGATTTTTCCTTTTCGAGCTTTTACTTCTTGAATGTTACTTACTACTTTTTCGTAAGAAGTTCCTTTAGTCGCTATAACAAAAACAGGCATTTCAGCATCGATTAATGCAATTGGTCCATGTTTCATTTCCGCTGCAGGATACCCTTCAGCATGGATATAAGAAATTTCTTTCAATTTCAACGCTCCTTCTAAAGCCACAGGAAAAGAACTTCCACGACCTAAATATAATGCATTTGCAGAATCTTTGTAGTGAGATGCAATTTCTTTAATTAAAGCATCTTTTTCAAGAACACGTTTAATTTTTTCTGGAATAGCCTCTAATTCTGACAACAATGTTCTGAAACGTATTCTACTTAAAGAATCTTTCTTAGAAGCTAAACGCAAAGCTAGTAATGTCAAAACAGTAACTTGTGCAGTAAATGCTTTTGTTGAAGCAACACCAATCTCAGGTCCAGCATGCGTATACGAACCAGCATCCGTAATACGAGAAATAGAAGATCCTACTACGTTACAAATACCAAAAATCGTAGCTCCTCTAGACTTAGCTAATTCCAATGCTGCCAATGTATCTGCTGTTTCTCCTGATTGTGAAACAGCGATGACAACATCACCTTCACCTATAATTGGATTACGGTATCTGAACTCACTAGCATACTCAACTTCTACATTGATACGCGCTAAGTCTTCAATTAAATATTCTCCAACTTGACAAGCATGCCAAGAAGTACCACATGCTACAAAAACGATACGTTTAGCATTTAACATACGATTTTCATAATCTTTCAAACCACCTAAAGAAACGAAACCTTCAGCAGCATTTAAACGACCTCTAAAACAATCATGAATCGAACGAGGTTGTTCAAATATTTCTTTCATCATGAAATGCTCATAACCACCTTTTTCAAGTGCCTCCAAGTGCAATTCTAATTCTTGAATATATGGTGTTTTTTCTTGATTATTAATATTAGTAATACGTAATCCTTCGTGAATATCTACAACTGCAATTTCCTCATCATTCAAATACACTACTTGATTTGTATATTCTACAATAGGCGTAGCATCAGAAGCTAAAAAAAACTCATTATCCTCTCCAATCCCAACAACTAGAGGACTACTTTTACGGGCTGCAATTAATTGATTTGGATTATCTACAGAAATAACTACCAAAGCATACGCTCCTACAACACTCTGTAATGCTTGTCTAACAGATTCAACTAAAGAAGTGTTTTCTGTTTTTTGTATATCATCAATTAAGTGAACCAAAACTTCAGTATCAGTTTCACTTTGAAAAATATATCCTCTTTTAATTAACTCTTCTTTGATTGTATCGTAATTTTCAATAATTCCATTATGAATTACTGCAATACGCTTATCCATGGAGTAATGAGGGTGCGAGTTTACATCATTTGGTTCACCATGAGTAGCCCAACGCGTATGTCCAATTCCTACATTTCCTCTAATGTTTTTATCCTCGGCGAAAGCAACTAAATTCGCTACTTTACCTTGTTTTTTATATAAATTTAAATCTTTTCCATCTAATAAAGCTATACCAGCACTATCATAACCTCTATATTCTAATCGTGACAAACCTTTGATTAAAACTGGGTATGCTTCTTTTTTTCCGATATAAGCAACAATTCCACACATATATTTGAAATTTAAAAAGTTGAATATTTAATTAACAACTTAGGCTTTTGAGCACCTACATTGTTTGGTCCTAAAAAATGAATTCTTTCAGCACTTAAACTGAAAAATTTCGGTGAAAAAACTAATGAATAATTTAATCTTTTTCCAGTAATCACTTGTTGTACATGATCTCTAACATCTACCACATAACCATGATATGTAGTATCCAAAATTGCACTCGCGACATATCTTAATGTTGGATCTGTCAATGAATTTGGTATCGAAACATATAGCTCTTTACTCAAACTATATACATTTGTATTATTGAAATCAACAGGTAATATCAATTGTGCATAATGAATAACAGAATTTGATGGAATATTATTAATCGTAGAGAGATCTACAGTTCCACGCACATGATTTGATTGTGCATAAAAATCTTTTTGATCTGTTATTTGTCCTAACACTAACTTCTCAACATCCGTTCCTGTATAATTACATTCCACATGATTGAATCGAACACCGCTTGAGTTAAGTTCAAAATAAAACTTCTTTGCAACACCGTCTTGCGAATAATATATCGTCATTATTGGTGGGTAAGCAAATGACATTACTCCTCCATCACTACTTTGTTGATTAGCATTGTTTACTTTTACTTGCAAACCTTTAAAATAAGTCAAAAATGCATCCATTGTTTTAAAACTTTCTGGCTGAGTTTTTGAATCAGAAATAAATCTTTGTGCTAATACAGGATTTAATTTTAAACGAATGTTATCATAAACCGTATCATTAGCTGCAGCAGCAAATTTATACCCATACGGTTTTGGCGTTAATTTCCCAGAACCCGGTAAAACTAAATTATCTTGTTTTACTGAAACAGTTGATTTTGTATTATATGAACTTGTTGTATATAAATCTTGCAAAATTTCGTACACTTCAAAGTTTTGTTCATCTAATTCTCCATAATAATCTGAAAATCGCATTCCTAAAATTAAAGAGTCAATCTTTATTTTGCTAACATCTCCAAAATCAGGATTCAATGCAGAAATTCGAATTTGTGAATAAAAACTAGCATCGTATTTTCCAAATATTGGATCAACGTATGAACCTAACATTAAATAGGATGGATTTACAGAAGTAACCGTATCTACATATATTGAACCAACTTTCAATGAAAAAGTATCAATACTACCAAATGCATCATTCTCTTTATTAAAAAGAGAAAGTCCAGCATTTGAAACCTCTTTTTTACAAGAAGTCAAAAAGCCAATACAAATTGCAAGTAAGAGAAATATAGGTTTCAAAATCTTCAATTCAATTTATGCTAATACCTCATCTTCAATTACACGATCGAAAAACTCTGACAATGCTTTTACCTGTTGTTCTTCAGGAGAATACACCAACTTCATACAAGCTGCTTCATCGAAAAGTTTAATTGAATTTTCATCCAATATCTCACTTCCAACTGTCACTCCATCAGCATATTTCAATACTGTTTGCATAACATTAAAATAAGATGGGTCTTTCACACCATCAGTAACGTCTGTATCAAAACCCTCAAAGGCTAATTTTTCTGCAAAACGAGAGTCCCAAGGTGTTTCAAATCCATTATCATACAAACTAACTACTACTTTGGTATCTGCAAAATGTGGATCTTTATTATAATTCTTTTTGATATATAAAGGCATCAAAGAAGCCATCCATCCATGACAATGAATTACATCTGGTTGCCAACCTAATTTCTTTACAGTTTCAAGAACTCCACGACAGAAGAACATGGAACGCTCATCATTGTCTGCAAACAAACTTCCATCTTCTTCATTAATTGTGTTTTTTCTTTTAAAATACTCTTCATTATCAATAAAATACACTTGCATTCTAGCTGTAGGTATGGAAGCCACTTTAATAATTAATGGATGATCTTTATCATCAATAATCAAATTCATTCCAGACAAACGAATTACTTCATGTAACTGATGTCTACGTTCATTTATAGCACCAAATTTTGGAGTAAACACTCTGATTTCTTTACCTGCATCTTGTATACCTTGTGGTAATTTTCTAGCTGTATGAGATAATTCTGTTTTAGGTAAAAACGGTGTAATTTCTTGTGATACAAAAAGGATTCTTTTTTTCTCCATAGGAAGTATAAATATATATAGTATGCAAAATTACAAAAAAAATACCAAATCTTATTAAAAAAGAATAGTTTTGTCCTTGATTAACACTAACAAACACATTGTGATTATAGCACACTCACTTGCAGAATTTCAATCTGCCTTAAAAAACTACACGACCTCTGAATCAATCATCGGACTCGTTCCGACTATGGGGGCATTACATGAGGGACACGCTTCTTTGATTAGATCAGCAAAAGAGTCCTGCGACTTTGTGATTGTTACTGTATTCGTAAACCCAACTCAATTTAACAATGCCGAGGATTTAAGTGCATATCCGAAAACCGAAAAACAAGATGTCGAGCTACTTAAATCATTAGCTTGCGATTTAGTTTTTTTTCCTTCTTACGAAGATATTTATCCTTCCGACTATAAATTTCCAGGAATTAATTTAGGATTCCTAGACCAAACCATGGAAGGTTCTTTAAGACCAGGACATTTTCAAGGAGTATGTCAAGTGGTTTACAGACTTTTCCAACTCACAAAACCAACAAAAGCATTTTTTGGATTGAAGGATTTCCAACAGGTATCTGTAATTCAATACATGACAAATCATTTCCAACTACCAATCGAAATTATTCCTTGTAAAACAAGCAGAAACGAAAATGGCCTTGCTTTAAGTAGTCGCAACTTAAGACTTTCCGAAACTCAAAAAACAGAAGCATTAATTTTACACAAAACACTTATTCAAGCTTATAAAAATGCTTTCTCATTGACTCCTTTAGAAGTCAAAAAAAATGCAGAACAAACTATTCTAGAAAGCCCTCTCAAATTGGAATACGTAGAAGTCGTAAACCCTATTACTCTTGAAAATTTAGAGGACAAATGGTGTTCAAATGCACGCATGTGTATCGTGGCGTACGCAGGAGAGGTTCGACTAATCGACAACATGGAAATCCGAGAATAATTTGTGTTTTATAGTTAACTCCTAGTATTTATTGTAAATTTGCGTCGCAATAGAAAAATATTATGTTGATTGAAGTTGTAAAATCCAAAATACACCGTGTACGCGTAACTCAAGCCGATTTAAACTACATAGGAAGTATTACTATCGACGAAGCTCTAATGGACGCTTCTAATATCATCGAAGGTGAAAAAGTTCAAATTGTTAACATTAACAATGGAGAACGATTTGAAACATATGTAATCAAAGGAGATGCAAACAGTGGCACTATTTGTTTGAATGGTCCTGCTGCTCGTCGAGTTGCTGTAGGAGACCCAATCATCATCATTGGTTATGGATACATGGATTTTGAAGAAGCCAAAAAATTCAAACCTTCCTTGGTTTTTCCTAACGAGCAAACAAACTTGATTGTTTAATCCATGAAATCGATTCTGATAAAAATTCTAAAAACTGTTTTACCCCTTGCATTTGGCAGCTACGTAATGTATAGCATCTTTGCAAAAATGGGGAAGAATGAAAAAGATATTTTTTATCAAGCGATTGACAAGGCAGATTATACGTGGATCGTTCTTTCAGTCATACTTTCTTTTTTGGCATTTGCTTCACGGGCTTATCGATGGAAGTATATGCTCGAACCAATAGGCTACAAAACCACTTTTTGGAATCGTTATCATTCGATGATGATTGGTTATATACTTAATCTTACTATCCCCCGTTCTGGAGAAGCTGCACGTTCAGCGATGCTTTATCGAGCGGAAGGCGTTCCATTTACTAAGTCCTTTGGAACAATCATTGCTGAAAGAGCTGTAGATTTTGTGATGTTACTTTTAGTTGCAGGACTAACGGCATTACTTGGAATGGATAATTTCTTTAAAATTTTCCATGAGATTTCTATCAAATTTGGAGGAAAACCAAATACTGATCCAAATGCTTTTCCATGGAAATTTGTGATCTACGGAATTATTGGAATTGGATTTGTCGGCTTATTAGCATTGATGAAATTCAAACCTGTTTTACGTCAAAAAGTGATTGGATTTGCAAAAGATATTTTCGAAGGACTTTTATCCATTTTTAAAACAAAAAATCCATCTGGATATATTCTACACACTCTTTTTATCTGGGTTTCCTACATTGCATATTTTGGCGTAGCGTTTTTATCCCTTGAAGAAACAAAAGACTTCCCTTTAAGTGGTATTTTATTGGGATTTATTGCCGGATCATTAGGCATCATTTTTACCAATGGAGGACTTGGTGTCTTCCCTTTGTTAATTGGATTAGTAGTGAATCTAATTTTACACGACAAAACACCAAATGCTCTCGCTATTGGAAATGCACTAGGAATGATTATTTGGGCTTCACAAACCTTTTCACTTATCATTCTAGGGCTAATTTCTTTTATTTTCCTACCTAAAAATTATTCGAAAGAAGATGTCAAAATTTGATTTTTTAAAATCCCGTATCGTAAGCCTTGAAGAAGCAAAACGTAAGATTGGAATTTGGAGAATGAAGGAAGAAACCATTGTGTTCACCAATGGTTGTTTTGACATCCTACATAAAGGTCATGTAACCTATTTAGCTAAAGCTGCCGATTTAGGGAATCGCTTGATTGTTGGGATCAACTCTGACGCATCTGTTCGCAGACAAGGAAAAGGAGAAGAACGTCCAATCAATGCAGAAGATGCACGTCAAACACTATTAGCATCTTTAACCTTTGTAGATTTAGTAATCCTATTTGAGGGAGATACACCCGAAGAATTGATTAACTCACTTGTTCCAGATATGCTTGTAAAAGGAGCAGATTACGATTCTGACGAAACAGATAAAAATTCAAAGAAATACATTGTAGGCTCAGACATTGTTCGTACACACGGGGGGCAAGTTACTGTTATTGAATTAGAAGAAGGTTTTTCTACTACTGGTATAGTAAAAAAATTGAGAGGGTGATTTCTGAATTATGAATTATTACGTATAAATTATAATTCATAATTTATACCCCATAATTCATAATTTATAACTCATTTTATTATATTTGTAAAAAAATAAAAGTTATGTCAAATCCTGATAATTTTTTCGATAAAGAAACACAAGCTGTTGGATTTATTTATACTATCGTTGTTTTAGGTGTTTTAGCATCTATTTTCATCTGGGGATAATCCACTCTTTTCGTTTATTTATCTTAACGTACTTCTTGTATGCCTTTTAATGCTTTATTCTCATGGGTAATCAAAAAAAGGATACATCAAATCGATTTATTTCGAAAATTTCCGCTTGAAGTTCAAGAAGAACTCTTTTTTCGTATGCTTAAAAATGCTGCGAATACTACATTTGGAAAAAAACACCAATTCAATAAAATTTCCGATTACGTTTCACTTAAAGCATCTGTTCCTTTACAAACCTATGAAGAATTAAAAACAGATGTCGATAAATTAATTATTGGAGAAAAGAATTTGTTGTGGCCTGGAAACACTAGTTGGTTTGCAAAGTCCTCAGGAACAACTTCCGATAGAAGTAAGTATATACCTGTTACCAAAGATTCTTTATTTGACTGTCATTACAAAGGTGGAAAAGATTTATTAGCGCTTTATTACACCAACTATCCAGACCGTAAGCTATACAATGCAAAACACCTCATTATTGGCGGTAGTGCAAAAATAAATCCAATTGGTATCAACTCATATTTGGGTGATTTGTCTGCAATCATTGTGAAAAACCTACCTTGGTGGGCTGAGATTCGCAGAACTCCTTCGCGCGAAATTGCACTGATGGATGACTGGGAAAAGAAGTTAGACAAGATGGCTAAACAAACCATCAAACAAGATGTATGTATCATCGCAGGTGTTCCTAGTTGGACCTTGGTATTATGTAACCGAATACTTGAAATTACAGGGAAACAAAACCTAAAAGAAGTTTGGCCTAATTTAGAATTGTTCATGCATGGAGGCGTGAGTTTTCAACCTTATAAAAAGGAATTTGAACGCATTATTCCAGACCCCTCCATGCATTACATTGAAACCTACAATGCTTCTGAGGGATTTTTTGGAATTCAAGATGACCCCGAAAGCGACGATTTATTGCTTATGCTGGACTATGGCATTTTCTATGAATTTATTCCCATGTCAACATATAATGGAATTAATAGTAAACATGTAGTTTCACTTTCTGAAGTTGAACTCAATACTAATTATGCACTTGTAATATCTACGAATGGTGGTTTGTGGCGTTATATAATAGGTGACACGATTTCATTCACTTCCCTCCTACCTTATAAATTTAAAATTACAGGTAGAACACAAAGTTATATCAACTGTTTTGGTGAAGAAATGATCGTTGACAATGCAGAAAAAGCAATCTCTTTCGCATGCACAAAAACAAATGCTATATTGAAAGAATATACTGTAGGACCAAAATTCATGGAAGATTCTTCCAAAGGAGGACATGAATGGTTGATCGAATTTGTACAAGAACCGAATAACTTTGAACAATTTACTAAATCATTAGATGAAGAATTACGGAATCTTAATTCTGATTACGATGCAAAACGCACGAAGGATTTAGCGTTAGAAATGCCCATTAGTCACTTTGTTCCTGCAGGGACGTTTGATCGATGGTTACAGGGGAAAGGGAAGTTGGGAGGACAAAATAAAGTGCCGAGATTGAGCAACGACAGGAGGATTTTGGAGGAGGTGTTTAAAATAATTGAGGAATGATGAGGGGGGTGGTTTTTGTATTATTGTTTTGGGGTAATTTAACCAGGGCGAGTCAGGACTTGCCCGAACGGGACACACTTGAGCTTTGCTCGTCGCTCGTAACTCTTAACTCAGCTTGGGATGTCGACGAACTAGGAAATATAATAATCGTAGAAGCAAATCAATTAAAGAAATACGACCCAAAAGGAAATTTACTATTTACACAAAGTATTAAAAACGTTGGGAAAATTACAAAATTGGACGCGCGAAATCCGATGAAAATTTTGTTTTTTTCGGAGGACCAGCAGTTGGTTGGTGTATTGGACAACAGCCTAACCTTCCAAGGAGAAAGTTTTGATTTAAGCACCTATGGTTTAAGTTATGTGCAAGCATTTTCTTCTTCGTTTCAAAACAACAAATTTTGGGTATACGACCAAGATAATTCTAAATTGGAATTGCTTTCAACTAACAATAAACAAAGTGTAAAAGTTGAGAATTTAAAAAGTTTGTTGGGATTTAATGAAGTCACCCAGTTAATTGAGGAAAGTAATTTCCTATACCTATTTGATAAAACAAAAGGGATATACAAATTAGATAATTATGGCAATTTAGTTGATTTTATCGCTATCCAAACAGGAAGTTATATCAGTGTTGAGAAAAATATAATCTATGTTTTATGTGGCAATGAAATCCAAGCTTATAGTGAAAAAGAGTCAACACCATTGGTGCTTTCACTCCCAAATCAGGACATTGTTCAGTTCAAAAAACAGGGTGCATATTTCTATTTTCTAGAAAAAAATAAACTTTCAAAATTTTCTTTTAAGAAATAAAAAAGAACACGTTAGATTTCCTATATTTGAAGTTCGTAGAATTTTAAAATCAGAAACAATGCATATAGCAGTAGCAGGAAATATTGGAGCAGGTAAAACGACTTTGACGCAGATGTTAGCCAAACATTATGGTTGGGAAACACATTTCGAAGATGTTGAACAAAATCCATATTTGAATGACTTCTACGAAGACATGCAACGTTGGTCGTTCAACTTACAAATCTATTACCTAAACAGTCGTTTTACGCAAATTCAAGAGATTAAGCAAACGAATGCTATGGTAATACAAGATAGAACAATCTACGAAGATGCGTTCATTTTTGCGCCAAACTTACATTCTATGGGGTTGATGACTACGCGCGATTTTGAGAATTATTTCTCTTTATTCAACTTGGTGGAGTCTTTTGTTTCTGCTCCTGACTTATTGATTTATTTACGTGCTAGCGTTCCAACCTTGGTACACCAAATTCAATTACGTGGAAGAGATTACGAAGAAAGTATCCGTATCGATTACTTGAAGCGTTTGAACGAGCGTTACGAAGCTTGGATTTCTACGTACGATAAAGGAAAATTATTGATCATAGACATTGACAACAACCGTTTCCCTGAAAACCAAGAGGATTTAGGAAAGATTATCAACGCGATTGATGCAGAGATAAACGGCTTATTCTAGTGTAACCATAAATTGCTTTTTCTTCGTTCGACATCAAAATTAAAATCCTCATGTACTAAAGTACACTGCGGTATTAATTTCTTGTCTGCCTCAAAAAATCTAATTTATAGATTAACACTAGGTCTACTTCTATTCATATTTTTTGGTTTATTGTCTTGCAAACAAACAAATAACACCCGTTTTTACTACGCAGAAGGTAATATCATTCAAGATACAAATCAACTGAAACTATTAAAGGAAGAGCTATCAAGTGTACTGAAAAACGTTAAACAGTATACAAACCTAAAAGTTTATACAAGTTTATCTTACAAGCAAAAGAAAACCTTTGAAAAAGTCTTGGATGAATATCGTATTGAATTGTTAGATACACTGAAAAAAACGTATCCTCAAGATTGCAAAAGTTTAGATTCAATCTATCGAAATCACCAACTCTCAAAAGTTTCTATACTTGTTATTAATAACCTCAGTTCGATTATTAACAATTTGATTGTCAGTAAAATAGTTTGAAATTAGAAAAGTAAGTGAAATACATTTAGTATCTTTAATGTGTTCAATATTAATGATTTAAACTATTTTTATGTATTTCACTCAAGATAAAATTACC
>CANGOA010000047.1 GCA_947455255.1 Flavobacteriia bacterium
ATATCACCTCGAACTTAAAGCAGACAAAACCTTTAAACTTCATGCAGAAACAGTCTTTTTAGAAAATAGCCAATCACGCGAATTAGACTCTTCCAAAATGGGATACTTCATAGGAAAAATCGATCAAAAAACGTACGATAAATTTATTGCCGCATTTCAACAAAGTGACATGTGTAAGCTAACTTTTGATGGTGTAAAATGTTGTGATGGTTCGTTAATTTCAATGACTATCAATTATGACGGAATTCAAAAAGAATTGGTTTCGATGTTTCCACCAAATATAGCATATCCTCTGATTGAAGTTTTATATGAAATATGCCAAACTTCAGCCAAGAAACGCGTAAATTCTAATTACAAATAGATGAACACCTATTTTGGTTTATTTTACTTAATGATATTCATCGTTATTAGCGCTTGCGGTAAAGTACCAACTTCAGAACCTAAGCAACCTATTCCATCATTTGTAGGTGATTTTGAGAATGGAAATGTTTCTGGTTTTCATTACCTCGTTGTCGACACCACCAAAAACACGCAAATCGTTATCTACCCGGTAAGAAAAGGTAAGTACGCACTGAAGAACACATTGAATCCAACTGATTATACTAACAATGGGTATCGCACTGAATTAGCCATATACAATTGTGCTTTTTATAAATCTGAAGTTTATTATGCTTTTAGTTTTTATGTCGACTCCAATTATTCTGACTATGCCTACAGCCTGATTTGTCAATGGCAAGATTTACCTTATTATGTCCAAGGTGAGGTGTGGGAACCCTCACCAAAATTACATGGGTCTCCTCCTCCTATCGCATTGATTTATGTAAATGAAACATTAGAATTAAAAATGAACGATAGCCCTTCAACGAACACAAAAACATTTTTAGTTGGTGAACCTCTAAAAATTGAGAAAGGAAAGTGGTACGATGTGGTAGCTCATATGTATTGGAACGATGATAATACTGCTTTTCAAGAAATTTGGATTAATAATAAACCGATGACTCCTTTTAACGGTGTTGACTACAAATATCACTACAGAAACTTGTACAATCGTACTGGAAATTATTTTAAATTCGGTCAATATCGTGGAAAGGATAAAACTGAACACACTAATATTATCTACTTTGATGAAGTAAAAATTGGTTCGACCTATAATGAAGTTGCGCCATGAGAAAACTATTCTTATTATGCATTTTAGCGAGCAACTTCATCCATTCGCAAGAACAAAATTCGCTAAAAAAAAATAGTGTATCTGTTGACTTTGGAAGTTTGCGTAACCGATATATTTACCCAAAAACAGACATCAACTTTACCTCCTCCTTGATTAAATCGAGTGCGATTCGAGTCTCTGCACGACTTCGATCCTATGGAACCTTATATTTTTTCTCAAAGACAGCGTATGATGTTACACCGTTGGTAGAATATTACTTCTCAAAAACCGAAAAACCCATCTATTTTTCAGCTGGAGTTGGATTGGATGCACGCATACGTCTAATTAATGACAGTCGAAGTACGGCCACCTCATCCCTAGAACCACTAGTGAGTTTAGCATTACATGGAAATTATAAAAAAGTTTCGTACTCCCTACCGCTTTGGACGCGTTGGTATATAAATGGTATATCTTATACTATCTTACCTCAAATCAATTGGAGGTTGAACGAAAAAAACGCACTTTTTGTCCGTTACGAACTGAATTATTTAAGGATTTCCAAAAATGTTTCAAACGAATGGAGTCAGGATGTTTTCTTTGGTTTTAAGAAAAATATTTAACCTTATGATTATCAATCTTAATGCTATTTAGTGTTTTTTATAAATATCTGATATTTATTAGTTTAAATTTTATACATTTATTCTTATTTTGTGTAAAACTCTAAATTAAAATTCATGGAAGAAGCTTTCCATACAAATTCAATCGTATCAAAAGAAAAACTAAAAGCACTTAGTGAAAGACATAACAATCCTACACTCTTACTTTTTATTTGTCTATATAGTTTAATTTTCTTAGCTTCTTGGTGGGTTGTTAATGCATGGAATAACAGTTGGATTGAAATTATTTTTTCTCAACTAAGTTTAGCAATCCTTTGTTGTAGTCAATTTGCGTTTTTACATGAAGTCGCTCACTTAACAGCCTTTAAATCAAAAGGATTAACAAAATTTGCAGGACTTCTTGGAAGTGTAACACACCTATATCCGATTTCGATTTTCCGAGATTTACATTTCACCCATCATAGATACACACATATTCCAGGAAAAGATCCCGAAATTTCATTAGGAAATAAACCCATTCCATCCGTCATTCAAACGATACCTTCATTTCTTATGTGGTTAACAGGTATTCCATTACTACTTTTTAAACTTTCTATGATATTTTTTGGAGCACTCGGAATGCCAAATGATATTCGTAAATCCATTTACCCTTTTGTTAGACCTGAGTCCAGATTAAATATTTTTGCTGAATCATGGTTAATTATCTCTGTGAATGGCTTCGTTGTTTATTTAGCAACTACTCAAAACCCAGGATTCTACGGATTATTTATTGCGCAGATTGTCGGGCACTGCATTTTATCCTATTATTTAACTCCCGAACACAACGGACTCACTCATGAAGGGAATATTTTAGAGAAAACAAGAAGTCTTCACACAAATCGCTGGGTTAATTTAATGATGTGGAACATGCCGTATCATGCAGAACATCACGCTTTTCCTGCTGTTCCATTTTACAATCTTCCTAAACTACATAATGAAATGAAAAACGAACTTATTCATACTTCTGAAAACCATACGGACTTTCACGTGAATGTATTAACTAATAAATATAAATAAGCACCATGAAAACATTGATTATCCTCCTTTTTGCATCGACCGTTTTTTCATTGAAAAGTTATGCTGAACAAGATACAACTGCAATGATTATTACTATAAAATCAGAACAAATAACTTGTTCAACAGTTGAGATTCCTAATACTGAATTACAATCAACTAAAAGTATACCTGCAGACTCTATACAAAAAGTTACGAAGAAAAAAAGTAAATTTCTTGCAATCGGATTAAGTATCCTCCCAGGAGTAGGACATTATTATGTGGGCACATGGAAAAAAGGATTAGCATTTACTGCAGGAAGATCTCTATTATATGTTGGAGTAATGGCTTCTCTGTCAAATCCTGTAGGTTTATCCTTACTATCTATTTGTTCTCTTGGAGTAACTTTTTGGGATATTTATGATGCGCATAGAGACGTTATTAAGCACAATAAAGCTTCAAACATTACCAATTAAAGAATGGAACTAATTCTATGAAAAATTACAAACTACTGATTTTATTAATTTTAACATTTAACATTAGCAACGCTCAACAAAACAAAAACATGGAAGTAAATTATCAATTGACAAAAAGTATCGATACTGTATTCAATTATCTTACAGATATGGATAAGTATACTTCTATTCACCCCGTAATTTCAAAAATCGATTTATTAGGAAACAATAATTACTTAGTTCACGAAACATTGAAGTTTGCTTTTATTCCAATTTCGTTTACGTATCCAGTGTCTTTAAAAATTGATTCAACAAACAAAATAGTTGAGATGAATGCTGTGGTTATGAAAGTAAACAAAGTATTTATGACCTTTCGATTGACGCAAACGGAAAAAAACACTTTCGTGGAAGAGTTTGTTGCTTTTAAAACATTCCCTGGTTCTGCATTCCTTCTGAAGAGGATTTTCAAAAAACAACACGCACTCTTTTTTAAAAATTTAGAAGCATTATAACATGTTACAAAAAACGAAGAACGAACCAATTGCCATCGAATATAACGGCAAAGTTGTGAACGCACGAGTTGTAACCATTACGAGCACTTTTAATCATAATATCGACAAATTTTTCGAACAAGAAATGATTAAAACAAATACGCAACACATCGTAAAACCGTTTGCTACTATTTCTTTTCATACAGAAAATAAAGATGCACCAACATGGGAGGAGGGATTTACGTATCAATTGATTGTGAAAATTGGTGGCATTTTGAATATCTGGGGTTTACACACAATTCATATCGTCAAAATTGATAAAGAAAACACTACCATCATCACAGAGGAACACAATTCAATTTGTAAAGTATGGAATCATTCGTTAACATTTAAAAAAATAGATGAGACACATACTGAATACACAGATCAGGTAGTCTTGTATGCTGGTTGGCTTACTAAATACATGTCGAAAAACCTGATATTCTCTTATTTGATGAGACATAAAAGTTGGAATAAATTATTAAATAAATTAGCATGAAAAAAGGAATCGTTATCGGAGCAGGAATCGGAGGATTAACTACTGCAATTGCATTAGCACAAAAAGGATTTGATGTAACTGTTTATGAACAAGCAGCACAATTAAATGAAGTTGGTGCAGGTGTTTGGTTAGCTCCAAACGGTTTAAAAGTACTCGAAAAACTAGGTATTGTAAACGAATTTTTAGAAATCGGTCACGAGTTAGAATTAATTTCCATTAAGGATACTAATGATGTAACAATCACGCAAATTGATGGTAAAGAAATTAGAAAAAAACACAACTTTGTTACCTTAGCAATTCATCGTGCCAAACTCCAAAAACAATTGGCAACACATATTCCCGAAGGAAAGTTAATCCTAAATAAAAAATGTGTTGACTATACACAAACAAACAATCAAGTGACAGTTAATTTCCAAGATAACACAACAGAAACTGCTGACTTTGTGATTTTTGCAGATGGAATTCATTCTGTAGCTAGAAAAAAATTGAATAAAAACTTAAACCTAAGATATTCAGGTCAAACGTGTTGGAGATTTATTCTTGATAATTATACTCTACCATCTGATCAAAAAGATAAGATGTTTGAAATTTGGTCGGATAAAAAAGGGTTAAGAGCAGCATATTCTCAACTTAGTAAAAACCAAGTGTACTGCTACATCACGAATTTTATTAATCCAGGTCAACAAGACAATAAATCAACTATCAAAAATGATTTGTTAAACCTATGTGCTGATTTCCAGCCTATCGTAAAAAAATTGATAGCTGATTGCGATGAGAGTGTAATTATTCGTAGTGACCTATTCGATTTTAAACCGATCAATAATTGGATCGATAAAAACATTCTACTTTTAGGCGATGCTGCTCATGCAACTACTCCTAACTTAGGTCAAGGAGCTTGTCAGGCAATCGAAGATGCATTGGTTTTAGCGGATGAACTAAGCAAAACAAGCACAATCAATGAGGCTTATGTCAATTTTCAAAATAGAAGAATTGAAAAAACACACTACGTGACCAACACTTCTTTTAAATTTGCACAAGTCAACAACACAACGGGTATCTCCAAAAAAATCATGAAATTTTTCATCCGAAATACACCGAAATCGATTAATAACAAACAATTCGATAAGCTATATACGATCGACTCGGAAAAATAAAAAGTAATAAATTATGGCACGTATCCATCTTTTTGAATTTGAAGACCAACGCTGGTTTCCTGGTTTTTTAAGAAATTACCTGACTGACTTTCTTCAGTTTTTATCGAATAAAACCAAAATGTATGCTCCAATTGTTCCGTTATTAGTGAAAACGTTAGAAAAATCGGAACAAAAACAAATCATCGACCTAGGTTCTGGTGGTGGTGGTGGTTTGCTCTGGTTGAATCAAGAATTGCAAAAAAATGTACCTGATTTAAAAATCACTCTAACAGACTATTACCCAAACATTGATGCATTTAACCATACGAAACAACAAGCCACAAACATTGATTTTTCGACCAAAGCAATCGATGCGCGTAATGTACCTGTTGAATTACTTGGTATTAGAACGCAATTTTTATCCTTACATCACTTTCAAGAAAATGATGCCAACCAAATTTTGCAAAATGCCGTAAATTCTGGTCAGCCAATCGCCATCTTTGAAGCACAAGAACGATCTATTCCAAGTATTTTAGCGATGGTTTTTTCACCAATCTCTGTGCTTCTGACCACCCCTTTTATTAGACCTTTCAAATTAGGAAGATTATTGTTTACCTACATCATACCGCTTGTTCCACTTTTTGTACTTTGGGATGGTATTGTTTCTTCATTGCGAACATATTCAGTAATAGAAATGAACCAATTGATTGATGCCCTACCAAATAAAGACACCTATAACTGGGAAATTGGCAGAGTCAAAACAGGTCCTGGTGTGATTCTCTATTTGATTGGAGTGATGAAGTAAAATCGAATTTATAAATTGAATATAAATCAAATAAACAAGAATTATAAAAAATATTGAAGCCGTAAATTGGCCATTTAGGAAGTTTGCGTAGAAAATAAGTGTAATGGAACGTTGTCAAACCCTTGTTTGAACCCAACCTTCGAATTTTCAGTTTGAAAATTAGCTAAAGGCGTATGTGAGTTTGGGTGCGGACAGTGAAATGAAATGTAATTTTCAAGAAAAATTCCTAGAGGCCTAGACTTTTTGGCTCCACCTTTTTTGGCAATGAAAAAAGGTGGAAAATCACCCCCAACTCTTCCTCAACAACTTATACCCCTCAGCACTAACCTTCAAGCGCGCGTCATTTTTCAAAATCACCACATGGGAATCTTTTTCAAAATTCTCAATGCGTTGAATATAATTGACATTGACAATAAACGAACGATGAATACGAACAAACGAACGCTTATCCAAGTTCGTCTCATAATACTTCATAGTTTTCTCCTTGATGAATCTACCTTCGTTTGTGTGAATCAACACATAATCTCCATTCGATTCGATATAGTAAACATGCTCTGTAGAAACGATGTGTATCTTCGAACCTTGTTTAATCGCTATACGATCTAAGCAATTTTGTTGAATCTGAACATCGTCACTCAAGTGAGGTAAAGGTGTTTTCAAGGATAATAACTCCAAAGCTTTTTGTACCGATTTATCAAATCTATCGGCTGAAAAAGGTTTTAACAAATAATCAATCGCATTTTCTTCAAACGCTTTAATTGCAAATGCATCATACGCAGTAGTGAAAACGACTAAGGGTTGCTTTTCAACTAATTCCAACATCTCAAAACCAGTTAACTTAGGCATTTGAATATCTAAAAACACCAAGTCTGGTTGGTGCTCTTCGATGGATTTCAATCCTTCAAACCCATTGGAACATGTTGCCACTATATCCAACATCGGATAAGATTCTACATAACGTGTAACCAAAGCACGCGCCAATTCTTCGTCATCAATGATGATTACTTTATACTTACGTTCTAGATTATTTGAGCTCATAAGGAATTAATAATTTTGCACTATATATATTACCTACAACACTTGTTTGAATCAAGTTTTCATTCCCATACAAAATGCGTAAACGATCCGAACAATTTCGTAAACCTAATTTAGTTCCAGTTTTTGGAGAAGTTGAAACTTCAAAATTATTTTCTACCACAATTTCCAAATACTGTTCTTTCTTTTCCATACGTGTAGCAATATGAATCGTATCAATACTTTCATAAACACCATGTTTCACGGCATTTTCAAAAATTGGTTGTAGAATCATAGGTGGAATCAGCGTATCCAAACAAGCTATATCATAGGAAAATTCATACGACAAACGGTCACCAAATCGAATTTTTTCTATCGCTAAAAAACGATGAATGTTGTCGATTTCAGTACGTAACTCTACCCGTTCTTTATCAGGAAAGGATATTGAATACCGTAAATATTCGGACAAACTCTGTATCATTTCGTTAGCTTTCGTTGCAGAGATATGGGTCAGTGAACTAATGGAATTCAAACTGTTAAACAAAAAATGTGGGTTAATCTGCGACTTCAATAAATTTAATTCGGTTGTACGTAACGACTCCTTTAAAAAATTCTCATCCTGTAATTTCCCTTGTAAATCTTTATAATAAATAATCAAATAATAAATCAAGATTAAGATGATGTAAAAAAACACCATCGGAGGAATTACGACACTTGTCACAAATTTGTCTTTTCCTTCAATGATTTGTCCTATTAAGAAGTTACTTAAGCTGTACCAAATCAAAATTGTCGTACTCGCAATCAATAAATGGGAGAAAAATAAATTCGAAATAATCGATTTTGTAGGTCGATTGTAAGAGACTGTATACCAAAGAAAGAAGCCTAAAACACTAAAAATACCATTGGAAATCAACGAAGTTATAAGGGCATTTACCCACGACATTTCCTTTAGATACACCAAAACTAGAAAGTGGATAATCCCGACGATTACCCACATTCCTAAATAAATGAATAGACCTTTTAAATTTTGTAGAAAAGGATGTTGCATCTGTTAGTAGGATTTTAAATCACCACCACCAAACACACACGAACCTTTGATAATCAACTTTGTAGAGGATGATAATTCAGGTTGAATAATTCTTCGTTTATCCACAAATCCTCCCATGACACTTTGCATCTCGATTTGAACATGCCAATCAGATGGTACGATTAAACTCATTCCTCCAAAAACACAATTCACTTCCAGTGTACTAATTCCTTCTGCCAATTTACTGTTTCGTAAATCGATTTCAGTTCCGCCAAAGATATTTTCAATGCGCCCTCCTCTGAATTGTTCTTCTGAAATGATACGTTTACTTCCACCAAAAATATTGGACTCACTAATCATACCTTCTTCTAATACAAAGGTGTCTACTTGGTTTGGGTTACATTTATCCCAGCGATGCTTTCCACAATGTTTGTGTTTTAAGGTGCGTTTTAAAATGATTACAATTCCTACTAAAATCACAATCGAAGGCCAAAATACAGCATCCATATCAAACGGTAGATTATGCATTTTGGAAGCCAGATAAAATCCTCCAACAGCCATCATAATGATTCCCATAATCCAACTATCCTTGCCAAATAAACTTATGAATCCAATAGCAATAATTAAACTTTGCCAAGAAAACACAATTTCTTTATACTTGATTGGAAAATGTCCAAGGTTGAATGCCATTAAGGTCGCTCCAGCTAGTACTACTAATATTCCAAATACAATCTTCTTCACACGCTTACTTTTAGTTCGTTCAACATACGTTGTTTCCATCTTTCTTCATTTTTAAAATTAATAATTTATTGTAAATGTATCGTAGAAGCAATGGCTTATTCAATCCCTAATCGATGAAAGAAGTCTTATTCCCGATAAAGAAAGGTTATTTTCGATGGAAAAATTATCTTTGTTAAAACTTTAATCATTTTGCTATGAAATTCACTATCACCTTATTCTGTTTATTAATTACGCTAAAATCCGTAGTTGCACAAACGAGACCCGCTAAATTATGGGACGCTACCTTCGGTGGTTCAGATACAGATATGGGATACAAAGTCATTGAAACATCCGATAAAAATTATTTGCTCGTTGGAAACTCAGGTTCAGGTATTTCGGGAGATAAAACCGAAGATAAAAAAGGTCAAACTGGATTTACTGACTTTTGGGTGGTAAAAACAAACAAATTAGGTCAAAAAATTTGGGACAAAACCTATGGTGGAAGATATACCGACTTCTGTCGCACTGTGATTGAAACAAGTGACGGAGGTTTCTTAATCGGTGGATATTCTGAATCAGACATTTCTGGCGATAAAAGTCAAACAGGTAACGGCGGAAAGGATTTCTGGGTAATTAAAATTAATGCAAATGGTGTCAAACAATGGGACGCTTCATTTGGTGGTTCACGTGATGAGGATTTAAAATCGATTGTTGAAACTCCGGATGGTGGATTTTTATTAGGTGGTGAATCTGATTCTCGTATTACAGGTGACAAAACGGAAGAAAACCGCGATTTAAATGCTTTACGAACAGATTATTGGATCATTAAAATCACTTCTTCAGGGACAAAAGTTTGGGATAAAACATACGGAAGTAACAGCCACGACCAATTAAGAAAAATCGTGAAATGTACTACTGGTGGATATTTATTATTAGGTACAACGTATTCAAATGCTGGAGGTGAAAAATCGGATTATTTACGAGGCGATTATAACATGGGTGCAGCAGATTTCTGGGCAATTCGTATCAATGAAAATGGAACAAAAAAATGGGATAAAGCTTATGGAGGTAGTGGTTTAGACGATGCTAAATCTGCTGTTCAAACCCTAGATGGTGGTTTCCTTCTAGCTGGTGGATCTCGTTCTCCTATTAGTTACGAAAAATCAGATAGCTGCCGTGGTTCGAATGATAGCTGGTTGGTAAAAATTGATTCACTTGGTGCAGTGAAATGGGACAAAACATACGGTGGAGATGGAGAAGAAACTGTAGATGAAGTACTTCAAAATACAGATGGAACCTTCCTTTTTGCGACTTCCTCAGGATCAAATGCAATCGGCGAAAAAAGTCAAGCGAAAATGGGATGGTTTGATTTCTGGGTTGTCAAAGTAAATACAGACGGAACAAAAATTTGGGACGGTACCTACGGTGGAAATGATGGTGATTACTGCTATACACTTACACGTTGTAGCGATAATGGTATCCTTTTAGGTGGACAATCTAGTTCAACTATTTCCGCACATAAATCCCAAAATTCAAGAGGGACCATCGATTATTGGATGATTAAATTATTGGATAACGAAATCACCTTAACTACTCCTTCGGATACACTTTGTTTAGGAAGTGATGTTACACTGAACTACTCGGTTCGTGGAATTTTCAACAGTGGAAATACTTCTATCATTCAATTAAGTGATGCTTCGGGAAGTTTCGCAACGCCTAAAAATATTGATACACTAGCAATCGAGGGCAGTGGAACATTTACGGGAACGTCTACCCTATCTATACCTGCGAACTTACCAGTAGGAAATCATTATCGTTTACGCGTTATTTCAAGCAACCCAAAAGATACAGCTTACAGTCATACCTTGGTTGTAAGAAACTGTTGTGATGTATTCAACAAACCATCTGCAATTAACCATACTGGGGAATTATATAACACCATTAACTGTGAAGGTCAAACAATAAACTTAGAAGCGAGTACGGTAGCTGGAGCAACTGGTTACCAATGGAAAGGTCCAAATAACTTTAGCAGTAATGTTCGCACACCTATTATTGAAAATATTCACACTTCAAATTCAGGTTATTACGTAGTATATGCGTTTAATGGTTTGTGTGTGAGTGCGAAGGATTCTGTGTTAGTGACTGTGAAAGTAAGACCAGCAACTCCAACAATTTCAAACGATGGTCCATATACTACAGGACAAACAATTCATTTATCGACTTCAACTATTGCTACTGTGTACGAATGGACAGGCGTGTATCCATTCAGTTCTTCTGAACAAAATCCAACTATTCTGAATGCAGATAACGCTAAGGCTGGTGCGTACCATTTAAAAGTAGGAAACGGAGAATGTTGGAGTGAATTGGCTAATACTACTGTGTTGGTGAACGGAACTTCTTCTCTGAATGAAAAAGAAATTACACAACTTGAATTGTTCCCAAACCCAATGCATGCAGGACAAAAATTAATGATTCGTTTCCCTGACACTAAAATTACAAACGAACTTATGAAGCTTAAAATATACAATGCTGCCGGTAAATGTGAATTTGAAACAGAAGTGCAACAAACAGCTAAATTTCAATTAAACCTACCAAATTTAGCCAAAGGAGCATATATCATTCATGTTACAACTAGTAATTTCTCAGCGCAACAACAATTCATCGTTGATTAAGTAAGAAATAGAAAACGAACGTTATCCGCTCACACTAATTAAAACAATTAGATGAGCGGATTTTTTTTGAAAATTATTTTGCGCAACCAAATAATTGCATATATTTGCAACCAATTAATTGCATTTACACACAAAAACTATGAGAAGAGATGTATTTCAAGCTATTGCAGACCCAACGCGAAGAGCAATTTTAACGTTAATAGCCCTTCATGCCATGACTCCTAATGCAATAGCAGAACATTTTGAAAGCAGTCGACAAGCAGTATCCAAACACATTAAAATACTAGCAGAATGTGAGTTGGTCAGTCAAAAACAACAAGGCAGAGAAATCTATTACCAATTCAATCCTCAAAAAATGAAAGAAGTTGCCGATTGGTTATCCCCTTTCCAACAATTATGGGAAACACGCTTTGATCAATTAGATAAACTATTAAACAACTTAAAATAAACAATTTAAATAATACAAGATGAGTAAAACAATCGTAAGTAAAGATTTTCAAGAAAAATCAATTTTAGTATCCAGAGAATTCAAAGCTCCTTTGGAAACTGTATGGAGAGCATTCACTGAAAGCGAATTACTAGAAAAATGGTGGGCTCCAAAACCTTGGAGAGCTGAAACTAAAACGATGAATTTTGAAGTTGGTGGTCACTGGTTATATGCCATGGTGAGTCCTGAAAATCAAAAACATTGGGGAAGAATGAATTTCTTAGCAATCGATGAATTGGTAAGCTATTCTATCGAAGATGAGTTTTGTGATGAGGACGGAATTACCAATACGGAATTGCCAACTTCACGCGGAAAAAACACGTTCACAAAAACGGAAACTGGAACCTTAGTAGCATTCAAAACAGTATACAATACGGAAGAAGAAGTTCAAAAAATTGTAGAAATGGGCTTCGAACAAGGAATTACAATGACCTTCGAGGAATTAGCAATTTTATTGGAAAACAATCAATTATAACACATGTTACTAGCACAATTAACGCTCCTTTTTGCGATAATCTCATTGGGGAGTTTAGCAACTTTACATATTGTCAGTAGAGAATTTGCTCCAAGTTGGCGCATGGTGAGTGAATATGCCTTGGGAAAACACCATTGGTTGATTACTTCCTTTTATATTTGTTGGGCAATTAGTACATTTTTATGTTGTGGATTGTTGGCTTCATTTGCTACTTCAACAATTGAAATTATAGGGATAATTTTCGTTGCAATTTCAGGAATCGGAGCTTTACTCGGAGGTATATTTGATGTAAAACATAAAAAACATGGTTTGTCGTTTTTACTTGGCGTACCAACTTTACCAATCGGGGCTTTACTTTTCGCATACAACCTGCCTGCCGAAAAAAACTGGGAAGAATTAATCTACTTAGCGCACGCAACATGGATTAGTTTAGTAATCATGGCAATTACAATGATAATAATGATGAATGGTTTTAAAAAAGCAGGAATTCCAATGGGACCAAATGAAAAACCTCCAATCGCTGTTCCAGAAGGTGTTGTAGCTGTCAATGGATATGCAAACCGACTATTAATTCTTTGCTATATTGGTTGGTTAATTACGATAGCAATCCTATATTTAAGGTCTTAAAAATTAACTCAAATAATAAATCAATAACAACTAACATGTCCTTTCAAGCATATTTAGATAACATCGAGAAAAAAACAGGTAAAAACCTAGATGATTTCAAAAAAATAGCGACTGACAAAAATTTTCTAGTGGATGGAAAATTAACCGTTAAAGCCACTGAAATTGTCAACTGGTTAAAAGAAGATTTCGAACTTGGTCATGGTCATGCTATGGCCATTTTCGCAGCATTTAAAGGTAAAACGAATTAATGTATGATTACAGTAACAACAACAATCGAAGCAAGCATCGAAAAAGCATGGGACGCTTGGACGAATCCAACACACATTACGCAATGGTGTCAGGCATCCGACGATTGGCATGCACCTTATGCGGAAAATGATATACGTGTAGACGGAACATTCAAAACAACCATGGCAGCTAAAGACGGAAGTTTTAGTTTTGATTTAGAAGGTGTTTATACGAAAGTAGAATTACACAAATACATGGCCTATACCCTACCAGACGGCAGAAATGTCGAAATTACCTTCAAAAACGAAGATGGTTTAGTAACTATCATTGAATCTTTTGATCCAGAATCGCAAAATTCCCACGAATTGCAACAACAAGGCTGGCAAATGATCTTGAATAATTTCAAAAAACATGCGGAAAAACTGTAAAATATATTCATTTTTTTTATTTTAGTAAAAAAGAAAAGATGACTCAAATAGATATTATTAGAAATGGAATAATTGACAAATTATTAACCATTACAGATAAAAATTACCTTTCTTCAATTCTAAATTTATTAGATAATAGTAATGTACATTCCGAAAAAATTAAATTAACTAAAGAGCAAAAAACAATGTTGCAATTTAGTTTGAACGATATCAAAAATGGAGACATTATTTCTAATGAAGATGTTTTAAAATCTGATTTAGAATGGTTAAAAGGAAAATAATTTGGACAAAAACTGCCTTTAGTCAACGAAGAAATATTTTTACTTATTGGATAGAGCGAAATGGAAATACGAAGTATGTAGAAGATTTAATTGACATTATATCATCCCATGTCAATTTAATTCAAAAAAATCCTTTGCTCTGTAAACAAACTGAAATCCAAAATGTATACGAATCTGCAATGGGTCATTTCAGTATTTTCTATACAATTATAGATAGGGACATAATAATACTAGCGTTTTGGGATAATAGACAAGATCCTAAGAAATTATTAAAACAACTTACAAAAAAATAATTATTTCGCACCTATTATTGATTGACTTTTATCTAGTATCCCAAATCTAACAAGGAATCATTACCTTTACCTTGTAAAATGATTTACTATGATAAAAGAAATAAAAAATTACGCGCCAACGGAAAGCCTCGTTTTTCTATTGGACAAAAAAAACACATTAGCAGAAACGGAAAATCCACTTGTTTTTCAACAAGCTGCTGAATTCGTAAAAGGCAAAGAAGATTTCGACTTCCTTAAATTTGGAAATCAACACATTTTCTTTATCCGTGAAAATGCAAACAAAGAAAAGTTACGTATTGCTGGTCACGACGTAAGAGCTAAACTTCCTCGTACCGAGAAAAACATCACCATTATCGGTAAAAAAGAAGGGGTGTTAAGTGTCGCTGAAGGGTTCGCTCTTTCTAACTACCAATTCATAAAATACTTCAAAGATGCCGACAAGAAAAAATATGCGCTTGAAAACATTTTTGTGATTGGTAAATTCGGAAAAGATGAAATTGCAAATTTGAACAACGTACTAAAATCTGTTGTTTGGGCTAGAGACATGGTGAATGAACCTGTTTCTTTCTTGACAGCAACTCAACTTGCGAAAGAAATTGCTACTCTTGGAGAAATCGCTGGTTTTTCAGTAGAAATCTTTGAGAAAAATAAAATTGAAGCATTGAAAATGGGTGGTTTATTAGCGGTAAATAAAGGTTCTGTTGAACCACCAACATTTACCGTTATCGAATACAAACCTAAAAATGCAACGAATAAAAAACCAGTTGTCCTAGTCGGAAAAGGAGTGGTATACGATACAGGAGGTTTAAGTTTGAAACCAACTGCAAGTTCCATGGACTTAATGAAAAGCGACATGGCTGGTGCTGCGTGTATGGCTGGAACAATCTATGCAGCTGCATTGAACAAACTACCTGTACATATCATTGGGTTGATTCCAGCAACAGACAACAGACCAGGACTTAATGCGTATGCACCTGGTGATGTAATCCACATGTACGACGGAACTACGATTGAAGTGTTAAACACAGATGCTGAAGGTCGTATGATCCTTGCTGATGCATTAGCGTATTCCAACAAATTCAACCCTGAATTAGTCATCGATGCAGCTACGTTAACTGGTGCAGCTGTAGTTGCTATCGGTACGAAAGCTTCATGTATGATGGGGAATGCAAAACAAAAAGTATTAGATAAATTAACAGAGTCAGGAAACGAAGTACACGAACGCGTTGTTCAACTTCCTTTCTGGGATGAATATAAAGATCAACTGAAATCTTCCATTGCTGATATGAAAAATATCGGCGGTAGAAATGCTGGTATGATTACAGCTGGTAAATTCTTAGAACATTTCGTAAAAGCTCCTTATGTGCACTTAGACATCGCCGGACCTTCTTTCTTGGAAGCAAAAGAAAACTACAAAGGACTGGGAGGTACAGGTGTTGGAATTCGTTTATTGACACACTTCTTAGAAAATAACTACAATGGAAAAGGATAAACAAGCAGCGATTCGCGTGGGTATCACCATTGGAGATGTCAATGGCATTGGACCTGAAGTGATTATAAAAGCATTGGGCGACTCACGTATTTTATCGGAGTTTACACCCATTATTTACGGTTCAACAAAAACGATTTCTTACCATAAAAAAATGGTAAAAGAGGAAGAATTTGCATACACCTCATGTAAAACTGCAGATGACGCTATACCCCATAAAATTAATGTCATCAATGTGTGGAATGACGAAGTGCGTTTTCAAATCGGTGAGATGAATGAAACTGGTGGTAAATATGCCTTTGCATCGTTAGAACGAGCAACACAAGACTTGGCTGCAGGTAAAATAGATGTTTTGGTGACAGCTCCTATTTCTAAGGAAGCAATTGCGAAAGCAGATTTTAAATTCCCTGGACATACTGAATATTTAGCACACCTTTCCAATCAAGACGAAGCATTAATGATGATGGTAGGTCAAAACTTACGTGTCGCATTAGCAACGAGTCATATTCCAGTAAAAGACGTTTCTGAAAATTTATCGAAAGAAAAAATTCAAGCGAAACTGACTGTATTGGAAAACAGTTTGAAAAAAGATTTTGGCATCATTCGACCTAGAATTGCAGTACTTGGATTGAATCCTCATGCTGGTGAAAACGGAAAATTAGGGAAAGAGGAAGAAGAAATTATCATTCCTATTATCAAAGAAAATTTTGAAAATGGTATGTTAGTGTTCGGACCCTACCCTGCTGACGGATTCTTTGGTTCATCGCAATTCAATCAATTTGACGCAGTACTTGCCATGTATCACGACCAAGGGCTAACAGGATTCAAAGCACTGACATTTGATGAGGGGGTGAATTTTACAGCTGGACTCCCAATTGTAAGAACATCTCCAGATCACGGAACCGCTTTTGATATTGCTGGAAAGGGAATTGCTTCTGCTCAATCGATGCGCAACGCCATCTATTTAGCAGTTGAAATTTATAAAACACGAAAATTTATAAAGGAAATACACGCAAACCCATTATCCGAACAAAAAACACCTGAATTTA
This sequence comes from Flavobacteriia bacterium, assembly GCA_947455255.1. GTDB lineage: Bacteria > Bacteroidota > Bacteroidia > Flavobacteriales_D > Crocinitomicaceae > CANHVK01. The sequence continues at coordinate 17,009 of CANGOA010000047.1, forward strand.
AACGAAAACCGTTTGCAAATAACAGGGTGGAATAATCGGTGAATGAGTTGATAGGAATAAAAAAGCGTAAAAATTAAAAAGATATAAACAATCTTCGTTTAATTTTATTACCTTTGCCTTCCTATTTTAATGTAACGAAAAGAATGAATAACGAATTTAACATTCCATTTGTTGGCTTAAAAGTGGGAAAACATTATTTCGAATACGAGATAAACACATCGTTCTTTGAATCCATGGAATACTCCATCATTCATGAAGGGTCGTTAAAAGCGACGTTAGAATTAGAAAAAAAAGAAACCATGTTAATCGCATTATTTGCAGTTAATGGTTCCGTTTCTACTACGTGTGATCGCTGTGACACCCCGATGAACTTGGATGTTCAAGGAGAATATAGATTAATTTACAAATTCGGAACTGAAGACGAAGAAGATGAAAATCTAGTGGTATTACACCCTGATAGTTATCAAATCGACGTAACTTTTCCATTTTATGAATTAATCACTTCCTTATTGCCGTTGAGAGCAACACATAAACCTGGTGAATGTGATGAAGAAATGTGGGAATTAATACAAAAGCATACAATCAATGCCAATGTAGAAGAGGAAGAACTAGATGACGACGATGAGGATTGGGACGATGATGAAGATTGGGAAGACGACGAAGAATGGGAAGATGAAGACGAAAATGATTCAGACGACCAAGATGAACCGGAAGACGACCCACTTGACAGACCGATTAACCCTCAGTTCGCGATATTAAAAAATTTGAATTAAACGTTATAATATAAACAAAGTAAAATGGCACATCCTAAACGAAGAACTTCGACAACTAGAAGAGACAAAAGAAGAACGCATTTTAAAGCAGTAGCTGACAATATTGCGATTTGTCCAACTACAGGTCAGCCTCACTTATTCCACCATGCGCACTGGCATGAAGGAAAACTTTATTACAAAGGTAAAGTAGTAGCTGAAAAAGAAGTAGCGATTTAATTAATTCATTCTTCCTGATGAAGATAGGAATAGATATTTTAGGTGGCGATTTCGCACCAGATGCAAATATATCTGGTGCGATTCTCGCTCAAAAAGAACTTCCTCGGGACGTAAAACTCGTACTATTAGGTGATCACGATACTATCGTAGATGACCTAAAGTCGCGTGGAGCGAATCCTGATGATTTTGAAATCGTTCATGCACCAGATGTAATCACGATGCATGACCACCCAACACGTGCAATTCCACAAAAACCAAACAGTTCAATTTCTGTTGGGTTTGACTTGCTAGCAAAAAAAGAAATTGATGCTTTTGCAAGTACCGGAAATACTGGTGCAATGTTGGTTGGTGCAATTTACAAAGTGAATACAATTCCTGGAATTATTCGCCCTTGCATTACATCGGTTATCCCATCGTTTGACGGTGGAAATTCTGTATTATTGGACGTTGGTTCAAATGCAGACTGTAAACCTGATGTACTTTACCAATTTGCGGTGTTAGGTTCACTGTACGCTAAAAACGTATATGGTATTGAAAATCCGAAAGTGGCTTTATTAAACATTGGTGAAGAAGAAACGAAAGGAAACTTACTTACGATTGCAGTACATAAATTATTGGCTGAATCTGAGGAAGTAAATTTCATTGGAAACATCGAGGGTAGAGATATTTTCCGTGGTAAAGCAGATGTCATTGTTTGTGATGGTTTCACAGGTAACATAGTGCTTAAACAAGCGGAAGGATTGTATTACATGATGAAAAAACGAGGTATTCAAGATGAATATTTCGATCGTTTCAATTATGAAAATTACGGTGGTACTCCAATCTTAGGAGTGAAAGGTAATGTGATTATTGGTCATGGTATCTCTAATGATATCGCAGTAAAAAACATGTTGTTACATTCATACGAAGTAGCAAAATCTGGATTAGCCACACGTGTTAACGAAGCATTTAACTAATTATATGAGCAAAATTACAGCCGCAATTACTGGAGTTCATGGTTATCTTCCTGAAACAGTTATGACTAATCACGATTTAGCTAAAATCGTTGACACGACTGATGAATGGATTTTATCAAGAACAGGTATATCTGAACGAAGAATCATGAAAAATGGTGCTTCCTCAGACATGGGTGCTGAAGCTGTAAAGGCTTTACTCGCTAAAAAAGGCATTGACCCTTTAGATATTGAATTGGTAATTGTTGCAACTGTTACCCCAGACCACCCTTTCCCAAGTACTGCAAATATTATTTGTGATAAAGTAGGAATGACAAACGCTTGGGGATTCGATTTAATAGCAGCTTGTTCTGGTTTTATTTATGCACTACAAACAGGCTCTAAATTTATTGAAGCTGGTACGCATAAAAAAGTACTTATAGTAGGTGTAGATAAAATGAGTTCAATCATCGATTATGAAGATCGTACAACGTGCGTTATTTTTGGTGATGGTGCTGGTGTTGTTTTACTTGAACCTAATACTGAAAATTTAGGTATTATGGACGCTATTTTACGTAGCGACGGTTCTGGAAGACATTACCTAATTCAACCTGCTGGTGGTTCTGCGAACCCTGCAACACTTGAAACGGTTCAAAATAGAGACCATTTCGTAAAACAAGAAGGAAAAACAGTTTTCAAATTTGCTGTAACAAACATGGCGGAAGTTTCGGCTGAAATCATGGAAAAAAACAATTTGAAAAGTGAAGATATCAATTGGTTAGTACCTCATCAAGCAAATTTACGTATCATTGATGCAACTGCTGAACGTTGTGGTATTCCAAAAGAAAAAGTCATGATTAACATACAAAAATATGGTAATACGACTGCTGGAACTCTTCCATTGTGTTTATGGGATTGGGAAAAACAATTGAAAAAAGGAGATAACTTATTATTGTCTGCTTTCGGTGGAGGATTTACTTGGGGTTCCGTATATTTAAAATGGGCCTATAATTCATAAAAATTAAGAACTAATAAATCATAACATGAACTTAA